>JAFMLG010000041.1:0-10343 GCA_017852335.1 Actinomycetota bacterium
CGACGGCCCGCCGCCCGGCCCGGCCGCGACGTCCGTGGTGGCCGCGGCGTCCGGCGGCGCGCCCGGCCCGGGGACCAGCCGCAGGCGGTCCGGCTCCTGGCCGTCGAGGACCGCCCGGGCCGCCGCCGAGACCGCCCAGCCCTGGGCGGTCAGACGGAGGACGGCCAGGACCCGGTCGACGTCGTCCTCGCCGTAGAGGCGGTGGCCACCCTCGGTCCGCTGCGGCGTCAGCAGCCCGTAGCGGGTCTCCCAGGCGCGGAGCGTCGTGACGGCCACGCCGGTGCGGCGGGCCACGGCCCCGATGCGGAACGCGCCGCCGTCCATCCCGCACCTCCTCGGTGCGCCGCGCGGGCCGGGACCGGCCGTCGGCCGATCCGCGCGAACACGGGGGTTCGCACCCGCGGGGCCCGGCGGATGCCGTCCGGAGGGCCCGGGCCTAGCGTGGTCGCCATGGAACCCGACCCGAACGCCCCCGGCGGGGCCCTGACCGGCCTGACGGCCGGTCAGCAGGTCGTGTTCGCCGGCGACCGGGTCGCGACGGTCCCCGCCGACCTCGCCGCCGCGTTCGCCCCGGGCGACGCCCTGCTCGTGGACGACGGCACCGGCGAGCTGCTCCACGTGCCCGCCGCGGCCCGCGCGGCGGCGCGGTCCGCGGTCGACGCTGCCGTCGAGGCCGCGGCCGCGCTCGGCGCCCACGACGATGCCGCGGTCGACGCGTTCCTGATCGGGTTCGCGGACCGGCTCGCCGACGACGCGGCCTTCGCCCCGGTGGCGGCCGCGAACGCCGCCGACGTCGCGGCCGCGCGGGACCGGGGCCGCTCGACGACCCGGCTGGTGCTGAGCGACCGCATGCGGGCGGACATGGTGGCGGGTCTCCGCGGCTGGACCGCGGTCCGCGGCGCCCGCGGCGAGGTCGTCGGGACGCGGGCCCACGACGGGTGGTCGCTCGAACTGGTCCGGGACCGCCTCGGCGTCGTCGCGTTCGTGTTCGAGGGTCGGCCGAACGTCGTCGCCGACGCCTGCGGGGTGCTCCGGGGTGGGAACGCCGTCGTGTTCCGGATCGGGTCCGACGCGCTCGGGACCGCGACCGCGCTGATGGCGCACGCCGTCCGGCCGGCGCTGGCCGCGGCCGGGCTGCCCGCCGGGGCCGTGTCCCTCGTCGCGTCGCCCGACCGCGCGGCCGGGTGGGCGCTGTTCGCGGATCGGCGGCTGGCGCTGGCCGTGGCACGGGGGTCGGGCCCCGCGGTCGCGCAGCTGGGGACGGTCGCGCGTCAGGTCGGGACGCCGGTCTCGCTGCACGGCACCGGTGGGGCCTGGATGCTCGTCGCGCCGTCCGCCGACGCCGACCGGCTGCGCGCGGTCGTCACCGCGTCGCTCGACCGCAAGGTCTGCAACACGCTGAACACCGTCTGCGTCACCCGGGCCGCGGCCGCCGTGCAGGTCCCCGTCGTCCTCGCAGGGCTCGAGGCGGCGGCCCTCGCCCGCGGCGTCGCGCCGAAGCTCCACGTCCTCGTCCGCGACGACGCCGAGCGCGACGCGGTCGCGGGGCTCGTCGGCCCAGGGTGGTTCGACCGGACCGTCCCCGTCGCGCGGGCCGCCGGTCCCGTCGACGAGCCGATGGCCGAGCCGCTCGGCCTCGACGGCCTCGCGACCGAGTGGGAGTGGGAGGACAGCCCCGAGGTGACGCTGGCCCTCGTCGACGACCTCGACGGGGCGGTCGCGCTGTGCAACGCGCACAGCCCCCGGTTCGTCGTCTCGGTCGTGTCGGAGGACGCGGCCGACCACGACCGCGCCTGGGCGGCGCTCGAGGCGCCGTTCGTCGGGGACGGCTTCACGCGGTGGGTGGACGGGCAGTACGCGCTCGGCACGCCCGAGCTCGGGCTGTCGAACTGGCAGGGCGGGCGGCTGTTCGGTCGCGGCGGCATCCTGACCGGCGACGCGATCGCGACGATCCGCACGCGCGTGCGCCAGCACGACCCGGACGTCGCGCGCTGACCGCTAGCGTCGGCGCGCACCGGCCCGATCCGGTCCGCCGCGTGCACGACGAGGGGACGACGCCGTGCCGGCCACCATCATCGTCGGCGCCCAGTGGGGCGACGAGGGCAAGGGCAAGGCGACGGACCTGCTCGCCGACGCGACCGAGCTGGTCGTCCGGTACCAGGGCGGGAACAACGCCGGCCACACCATCGTCGTCGGCGACGAGGTCGTGAAGCTCCACCTGATCCCGTCGGGGGTGCTGTACCCGCACGTCACCCCGGTGATCGCGCCCGGCGTCGTCGTCGATCCGCGGGTCCTGCTCGAGGAGCTCGACGGCCTGGACGCGAAGGGCCTGGACGCCTCGTCCCGGGTCCGCGTCTCCGGCGACGCGCACCTGATCATGCCGTGGCACCGCGAGCTCGACCGGCTCATCGAGCGGCGGCTGGGCAGCCAGGAGCTCGGCACCACCCGTCGCGGCATCGGGCCGGCCTACGCCGACAAGGCCGCCCGGGTCGGCCTGCGGGTCCAGGACCTGTTCGACGCCGGCATCTTCGCGAAGAAGCTGGAGGCGGCGCTCGACCACGTCAACCTGGTGCTGACCCGCGTCTACGACCAGCCGGCGATGGACCCCGCCGCGATCCGCGACGAGTACCTCGGGTACGCCGCGCGGATCGCGCCGCTGGTCACCGACACGCGGGCGCTGCTCCACGAGGCGCTCGAGCGCGGAGCCCGCGTGATGCTGGAGGGCGCGCAGGGCACGATGCTCGACCTGGACCACGGCACCTACCCGTACGTCACGTCGTCGAGTCCCGTCGCCGGAGGCGCGCTGGCCGGGGCCGGTCTCGGCCCGACCGCGATCGACCGGGTCATCGGCATCACCAAGGCGTACGTCACCCGCGTCGGGGCCGGGCCGTTCCCGACCGAGCTCGACGGCGACCTGGCCGAGACGCTGACCGAGCGCGGCGGCGAGTACGGGACGACGACCGGTCGCCGGCGGCGCGTCGGGTGGTTCGACGCGGTGGTCGCCCGGTACGCGCAGCGCGTCAACGGGTTCACGGATCTGTTCCTCACGAAGCTGGACGTGCTCGGCGGACTCGGCGAGCTGAGGGTCTGCACCGCGTACGTCGCGGACGGCGTCCGCCACGAGCACCTCCCGCCGCACCAGTCGCTGATCCACCACGCGATCCCCGAGTACGAGACGGTCCCCGGCTGGGAGGGCGACGTCACCGGCGTCACCCGGTACGCCGATCTGCCCGCCGAGGCCCGCGCCTACGTCGAGCTGCTCGAGGCGCGGTGCGGCGCCCCGGTGACCTGGGTCTCGGTCGGCCCGGGTCGCGCGCAGACGCTCGAGCGCGCCGGCGCCGCCGCGCGGGCCTGACGCGACGGTGGGCGTCCGGGTCCTCGTCGTCGGCGGCGGTGGGCGCGAGCACGCGCTGGTCGCGGCGCTCGTCGCGGACCCGGCCGTCGACGCGGTGCTGGCCGCCCCCGGGAACCCCGGCATCGCCGCGGTCGCGCGGTGCGCGGCGGTGGCGGGTGACGACGTCGACGGCCTGGTCGCGCTGGCGCTGAGCGAGCGGGTCGACCTCGTCGTAGTCGGACCCGAGGCGCCGCTGGTCGCCGGACTCGTCGACGCGCTAGCGGCCCGCGACGTGCCGGCCTTCGGTCCGTCCGCCGCGGCCGCGCGGCTGGAGGGGTCGAAGGCGTTCGCGAAGGCGGTCATGGACGCGGCCGGCGTCCCGACCGCCCCGTGGACGGCGACGTCGGACCGGGCCGAGGCGCTGGCCGCGCTCGACCGGTCGGGTCCGCCGTGGGTGGTGAAGGCCGACGGACTGGCCGCCGGGAAGGGCGTCGTCGTCACCGAGGACCGCACGACGGCCGAACGCGCCGTGACCGACGCGCTGGTCGAGGGCCGGTTCGGCGCCGCCGGGGCGACCGTCGTCGTCGAGGGGTTCCTCGCCGGCCCCGAGCGCAGCCTCTTCGCGGTCTGCGACGGGGAGGACGCGGTCCTGCTGGTCCCCGCGCAGGACCACAAGCGCATCGGCGACGGCGACACCGGGCCGAACACCGGCGGCATGGGGGCGTTCTCCCCGGTGCCCGGCTTCGCGCTCGGCGACGCCCGCGTCGACGCCCTGCGCGACACGCACGTGCTGCCGGTGCTGCGCGAGATGGCGCGGCGCGGCACGCCGTTCCGCGGGCTGCTCTACGTCGGGCTCGTCGACACGATCGACGGGCCGCAGGTGCTCGAGTTCAACGTCCGCCTCGGCGACCCCGAGGCGCAGGTCGTGCTGCCGCGGCTGACGTCCTCGCCCTCGGCCCTGCTCCGCGCCGCCGCCGTCGGATCGCCGGCGCGCGGCGACGGCGTCGCGTCGGTGCCCGTCGCCTTCGACGCCGGGGCCGCCGTCACGGTCGTGCTGGCCTCGGCGGGCTACCCGGCCTCGTCGACGTCCGGCGTCCCGATCGAGGGCGTCGACGCGGCCGCCGCGACCGGGGCGCACGTGTTCCACGCCGGCACCGCGTTCGACGACGCGGGTCGGCTGGTCACCGCCGGCGGCCGGGTGCTGGCGGTCACCGGGACGGGGCGTGACGTCGCCGCCGCCCGCGCCGCGGCGTACGGTGCCGCGGACCTCATCCGCTTCGAGGGGCAGCAGCGTCGGGGCGACATCGCCGCGTCGGTCGGCTGACCGGGTCGCCGCCACCGGAGGACCGCGCATGGACGCCGCGACGTGGGACGACCGCTACCGCGACCGCGGACTGGTCTGGGGCGCCGGGCCGAACGCGCTCGTCGCGGCCGAGACCGCCGACCTGCCGCCCGGCCGGATGCTCGACCTCGCCGGTGGCGAGGGACGCAACGCCATCCACCTCGCCGAGCAGGGCTGGGACGCCGAGGTCGTCGAGTTCTCCGAGGTCGCGCTCGAGAAGGCGCGGGGACTGGCGGCGTCGCGCGGCGTGACGATCGCCACGACGCTCGCGGACGTCACCGCGGCGCCCGACCTCGCGTCCGCGGACCTGGTGCTGATCTGCTACCTGCAGGTCCCGGCCGCGCCGTACGCGGCGGCCGTGCGCCACGCGGCGACGCGGGTCGCACCGGGCGGGACGCTGCTGGTCGTCGTCCACGACCGGGACAACCTCGAGCGGGGCGTCGGCGGGCCGCCGGACCCGGCGATGCTGCCGACGGTCGCGGACACGCGCGCGGCGCTCGACGGTTCGGGGCTGGAGGTCGTCCGCGCCGAGCAGGTGCTGCGGCGGGTGGAGACGCCCGACGGGCCGCGGGACGCGGTCGACCACGTGGTGCGGGCGGTCCGGCCGGGCTGAGGATCGGCCACGTCGGCGGAGCCCCGATCAGGCCCCGTCCGGCTCGAGTCCGACCCAGCGCGCCCCGTCGGCGGTGACCTCGCGCTTGAACACCGGGACACGCTCCTTCACGCGCTCGAGGCCGTCGCGGCAGGCGGCGAACGCCTCGTCGCGGTGCGCCGCGGCCGCGGCGATCAGGATGGTGTGCGCGCCGACCGGCAGCGGGCCGACCGCGTGGACCAGGACCAGCCCGCGGACCTCCGGGTGGTCGGCGCGCAGCTCGGCCGCGATGACGTCCAGCTCGCGGGCGGCCATCTCCTCGTACGCCGAGTACTCGAGGCGCACGACCCCCTCGAGGTCCTCCGCATGGTCGCGCACCAGCCCCTGGAACGACACGATGGCGCCGACCCGCGGATCGCCGAGGGCCGCCAGCTCGGCCGCGACGTCGATCGGACCGTGGACCAGGCCCGTCCGCGTCACCACCGCGCCCGCCCCGACGTCGTCCGAGCCCCCGGCGACGGGCGGCAGGACGGCGACCTCCTCGCCACCACGCAGCACCAGGTCGGCGTCGGCGACCTCGAGGTCGACCGCGACCGCGCAGCGGGGCAGCAGCGTCGCGACGTCGGGGAACGCGTGCGCGAGCGCGTCGCGGAGCTCGCCGACGGTCGCCCCGTCGGGGACCTCGACGGGCAGCACGGTGAGTCCGGCGCGGTCCGCCACGCCGCCGAACGCCCGGACCTCGACGCGCACGCGACCTCCTCGGCGCGGCGACGCTACCGGCGGCGGGGCCTCGGTACGGTGGCGACGCCGCGACGCTGCCGGCCGCGCCCCGCGCCCGTCGCGTGCATCACGAGGAGGACCGCGGTGCAGGACGCCGAGCTGCTGCTGCCCTGCAACGTCGTGCTCCGCGGCACGGCGGAGGGGACCGAGGTCAGCGTCGCGGACCCCGGCGCGCTGGTGGAGATGGCCGGCGAGGACCTCGACGGGGTCGCCGGCGAGGCGCGGGAGCGGCTGTCGCGGGTGGTGGCGCGCCTGCGGGGCTGAGCCCCCGCGCGCCGACCGGACCGACCCTCAGCGGGTCTCGCGGAACACGACGTGCCGGCGCAGGACCGGGTCGTACTTCTTCAGCTCGAGGCGGCCGGTGGTGTTGCGCCGGTTCTTCCGCGTCGTGTAGCTGGCGCCGGTGCCCTCCGTCGAGCGGAGCGTGATGACGGGGCGGATGTCGTCCTTCTTGGCCATCAGGCGAGCTCCCCACGGGCGCGGAGGTCCTTGACCACGGCCTCGATGCCGCGCCGGTCCACGGTCTTGATGCCCTTCGCCGAGAGCGTCAGCGTCACGAACCGCTTCTCGCTGGGGACCCAGTACCGCTTCGTCTGGATGTTGATGTCGAAGCGCCGCTTCGTCCGCACGTGCGAGTGCGAGATGTTGTTGCCCGAGCGGCCGACCGCGCCGGTCAGCATGCAGCGACGTGCCATGACGGATCCCATCGGGAGGGGGTGGGGCGGTGCGTCCGGGGGCCGCTCGGAGGTCCTCACGGGCCACCTCGGATGCGGGGCGGAGGATAGCCCCGTCCGTGAGACCCCCGCCACCCGGGCCCGGCCGGGTCCGGGGACCGTCCGGACGGGCCGGCGGCCCGGATCGGGGTCGCCGTCCCCCCGGCGAGGCCGTATCCTCCCGCCCCCACCCCGCAGGACCCGGAGCCGTCGATGCGCGCCGACATCCATCCCGAGTACCGCCCGGTCGTGTTCCGGGACCGTTCGGTCGACTTCGCGTTCCTGACGCGCTCGACCGCGGACGTCCCCGAGACGATCGAGTGGGAGGACGGGAACACCTACCCCGTCGTCGACATCGAGGTCTCGGCGGCCTCGCACCCGTTCTACACGGGGAAGGCGCACGTCATCGACGCCGCGGGCCGCATCGAGAAGTTCCGCCGCAAGTACGGCCAGCGCTGAGCCGCGCGGTCCGGTGCCCGAACTGCAGCGGGACCTCCGCGGACGGGCGCTGCGGGACCTCCGCGTCTCGGTCACCGACCGGTGCAACCTCCGCTGCACGTACTGCATGCCGCGCGAGGTCTTCGGCCCGGACTACGCGTTCCTCGAGCGCGACGAGCTGCTGACCTTCGAGGAGATCGCCCGCCTCGTCCGGGTGATGGTCCCCCTCGGTGTCGAGAAGGTCCGGCTGACCGGCGGTGAGCCGCTGCTCCGGCGCGACCTCCCCGACCTGGTCGCGATGCTGGCCGGGATCGACGGGGTTACCGACCTCGCGCTGACGACGAACGCCGTCCTGCTGCCGCGGCACGCCGCGGCGCTGGCCGCCGCCGGACTCCACCGGGTCACGGTCAGCCTGGACGCGCTCGACGACGCCATGCACCGCGCGGTCGCCGACACGGACGTCCCGGTGGCCGCGGTCCTCGCGGGGATCGACGCCGCGGTCGCCGCCGGGCTCGGAGCGGTGAAGGTCAACGCGGTGCTGCAGCGGGGGGTGAACGACGGCGAGGTCGAGGCGCTGGCGGCGTTCGGCCGGGACCGCGGCGTCACCGTCCGGTTCATCGAGTTCATGGACGTCGGCACGACGAACCGGTGGCGGCGGGACCGCGTCGTGCCGGCCGCCGAGGTCATCGACCGCATCGGCGCCCGCTGGCCGGTCGAACCGGTCGAGCCGACCCGCCCGGGCGAGGTCGCCGAGCGGTGGCGGTACGTCGACGGTGCGGGCGAGGTCGGCGTGATCGCCTCGGTGACGCGGCCGTTCTGCGGCACCTGCACGCGGGCCCGGCTCTCGGCGGTCGGCGAGCTGTTCACCTGCCTCTTCGCGGCGTCCGGCACGGACCTGCGCGGCCCGCTCCGGGACGGCGCGGACGACGCGGCCCTGGCCGCCGCGGTCGGGGGCGTCTGGGCGCGCCGCGACGACCGCGCCTCCGAGCTGCGCGCGGAGGACGGTCTCTCCGGCCCCCGCGTCGAGATGTCCTACATCGGCGGCTGACCCGGCGGCCGCCGGGCCCCGGCCGGCCCTCACCGGCCGGACCCTCGCCGGGCGCCCGCGCGACGAACGCGCGCGACTGTGCGCTGGAGACGCGCGGTGGACCGACAGGCGGCCGACGCCCCGTAGGGTCCGCACCCCCTGCCCGTGGGAGGGGCGGGGACCGCAGCAGCCTCCGGGCGCGCGGACGCACGGGACGCACCCTCGGGTGCCGGGTGGTCGGGAGCCCACCCTCCGTCCCTGGGTCCCCGGGTCCGACGGTGCGGGCGTTCGCCCCCGTCGGACCCGGGGGCCACGTGCGTCGGGGGTCGTCAGGGGCAGGTGTCCGGGGGCTGCTGCATCCCCTGGGCGCCGTGTCACCGGTGCTCGGTGTCGCCCTCCAGCAGGTCCGCCGCGTGGCCGAGCAGGTCGAGGATCGCGGTGAGGCTCTCCGTCGCCCCCTTCGGCGAGCCGGGCAGGTCGACGATCAGCGTCCGACCGCGCACGCCGCAGACGCCCCGGGCGAGGTCCGCCCGTGGGGTGATCGCACGGCCGGCCGCCCGCATCGCCTCGGCCAGGCCCGGCACCGGCCGCTCGATCACGTCCGCGGTCGCCTCGGGCGTGACGTCCCGCGGTCCCAGGCCCGTGCCGCCGGTCGCGACGACGACCCGGCGGCCCTCGTCGTCGGCGAGCCGGCGCAGCACGGACGCGATCGCCGCGCGGTCGTCGGCCACGAGGGCCCGGTCCACGGTGAAGCCGGCTCCCTCGAGCAGCGCCGCGACGGCCGGCCCGGCGGCGTCCTCGCGCGTCCCCGCCGAGACGCCGTCGCTGACCGTCACGACCGTCGCCGTCCGCTCCGCCGCCATGCGCCGCCCTCCGGTCCGCGGTCGGGAGCGTAGGTCCGGCGACCCGGTCGGCCCCGGCGGACCGGCTGGCGCCGCGCGTCCCGGTCGGCGATGCTCGGCCCGACCCGGCCGACGGGGACCGCCCCGGCCGACGCGGAGGACGACGTGACCGTGCCCGTGCCCGTCGCCGCGGGGAAGGTCCGCGACCTGTACGCGGTCGGGGACGACGAGCTGCTGCTCGTCGCCAGCGACCGCATCTCGACCTACGACGTCGTGCACCCGACGCCGATCCCGGACAAGGGCCGCATCCTCACCTCGGTCAGCGCGTTCTGGTTCGACCGCCTCGCCCCCATCGCGCCGCATCACCTCCTCGCGGCGGACGACCGCGCCCTGGCGGGGCTGGACCTCGCGGCGGCGGGGCTGGACGCCGCGCACCTCGCGGGGCGGACGGCGCGGTGCCGCCGGGCCGAGGTCGTCCCGTTCGAGTGCGTCGTCCGCGGGCACCTCGCCGGGTCCGGCTGGGCCGACTACCGCCGCACCGGCGCCGTCTGCGGCATCGCGCTGCCGTCGGGGCTGCGCGAGGCCGAGGAGCTCCCGACCCCGCTGTTCACGCCGGCGACGAAGGCGGCCCGGGGCGACCATGACGAGAACGTGCCGTTCGCGCGGCTCGTCGCCGAGCTCGGCGCGGCGCTGGCCGGCGAGCTGCGCGACCGCTCGCTCGCCGTGCACGCCGCCGGCGCCGCGCACGCCGCCTCGGTCGGGCTGATCCTCGCCGACACCAAGCTCGAGTTCGGGCTCGTCCCCGACGGCACCGGCGGGCGGGAGCTGCTCCTCGTCGACGAGGTCCTGACGCCGGACTCGTCGCGGTACTGGCCGGCCGACGCCTGGGCGCCCGGGGGCAGCCCCCCGAGCTTCGACAAGCAGTACGTCCGCGACCACGTCACCGCGTCCGGCTGGGACCGGGAGCCGCCGGGGCCGGCGCTGCCCGACGACGTCGTGGCCGCGACCCGCGCGCGGTACGTCGAGGCCCACGACCGGCTGACCGGCCGGGCGTTCCCGACGCCCTGGGACGGGCGCGGTCCGGCGTGACGGCCCGGTCGGGCCGCGGACCCCGCTGCTAGCGTCGCGCGGCCGCACCCCCGCACCCCCGCGCCGCCGCGCGCAGCCGGGCCGTCCGTCCGGACCGTCCGTCGGGATCCCCGCGGAGCCACCATGTCCGACGCCGTCCTCGTCCCGCTCGTCATCGGGCTGGCGGTCGCCGTCGTCGTGCTGGCC
>JAFMLG010000041.1:10351-16834 GCA_017852335.1 Actinomycetota bacterium
CGTCGTGCTGGCCCTCCGGCTCCGCCGGCTCGCCGCGGACCAGCGTCGGGCGTTCGACGGCGTCGAGGTCGACGTCCTCGCCGCCCTCGCGCGCCACACCCGGCGACTCGACGCGGCCGACGCCGACGTCGCCGCGCTCCGCGGTGACGCCGCCGGGCTCCGCGAGGACCTCGGCCGGACGGTCAGTCGGCTCGGCGTGGTCCGGTACGACGCGTTCGAGGACGTCGGGGGCGAGCTGTCGTTCTCGGCCGCCCTGCTCGACGTCCACGACGACGGGCTCGTGATCACCGCGATCAACGGCCGGTCCGAGGGACGGACCTACGCGAAGCTGGTGACCGGTGGCGCCGCGGCCTCGCCGCTCTCCGACGAGGAGCGGGCCGCGCTCGACGCCGCCCGCGGCGGCCGCAGCGAGGTCCGGGCCGACGGTCGGGGTGCGCGCCGCTGGCGCGACCGCGAGCGGGCCTGACCCCCACCGGGAGGAGCACGACATGAGCGCCGCCACCGACGTCGTCGCGTTCCTCGGTCCGGCCGGGACGTTCACCGAGACCGCCGCGCGGACGCTGGCGGCCGGGACCGACGACGCGTCGCTCCGGGCCTGCCGCGACGTGCTCGAGGTGCTCCGGACCGTCGAGCGGGGCGAGGCCGGCCGGGGCGTCGTCCCGATCGAGAACACGCTGGAGGGCTCGGTCACCGCGACGCTGGACGCCCTCGCCTTCGAGACCGACCTCCTGATCCACGGCGAGCTCGAGCTGCCGGTCGCGCTGGTCCTGGCCGCGCCGGCCGGGACGACGCTGGACGCCGTGACCACCGTGCGGTCCCACGTCGTCGCCCTCGGCGCGTCGCGGCGGTGGCTGTCCGAGCACGTCGGGGACGCCGAGCAGATCCCGTCGGCCTCGACCGCCCGGGCCGCGCAGGAGGTCGCCGACCTCGGCGCCGGGCACGCCGCGGTCGTGAACCCGCTGGCCGCGACGCGGTACGGCCTCGAGGTCCTGGCCGAGGGGCTGTCGGACCGGCCGGGGAACATGACCCGGTTCGTGACCATCGGCCGGACGCTGCCGGCGCCGACGGGCTGGGACAAGACGTCGCTGGTCGTGTTCATCGACCGCAACCGGCCGGGCGCGCTGCTGGACCTGCTCGAGGTGTTCGCCGAGCGGGACCTCGACCTCACCAAGATCGAGTCCCGGCCGACCAAGACCGAGCTCGGCGAGTACTGCTTCTTCCTCGACGTCGAGGGTCACGTCGCCGACGAGCGGGTCGGGGACGCCCTGGCCGCCGTCCACCGCACCCAGCGGGACCTGCGGTTCCTCGGCTCGTACCGCCGGTCCGGGGCGCGGAAGCGCGAGGAGGCCGAGCGCATCGCGCGGGACGACGCGGCGTTCCGGACCTCGGCCGCCTGGCTGGCCGACCTCCGCGGCCGGATCGGCCCCTCCGCCTGACCGGTACCCTCCGTCGTCCGAACCGGGACGGGGACCGCCGCAGGGCGGTCGACGGGCCGGGGAGGGCGCCGGGAGGCTTCGCCTAGTCTGGTCTATGGCGCGGGATTGCTAATCCCGTTGGGGGATTCATCCCCCTCGAGGGTTCGAATCCCTCAGCCTCCGCCGGGCGGCGGCGCCGCCCACAACCGAAGACACCCGCGCGGGTAGCTCAGTCCGGATAGAGCACCTGACTACGGATCAGGCGGCCGGGGGTTCGAATCCCTCCCCGCGCGCGACGACCGACCCCGACCGACGGCCCTCCGGGCCCGACGTCGGGGTCGTCGCACGTCCGGCCCCATCGGCGGCCCGCCGGCGCACGGTGACGTCGACCCGGCCGTCGGCGTCGACCGTCGTGGTCGCGTCGACACCCCACCACCGTCCGATCGTCGCCGGGGTCAGGACCTCCGCGGGTGTCCCCTCGGCGACGAGCCGCCCCTCGGAGAGGACGGCCAGACGGTCGCCGAACTGGCCGGCCATCGCGAGGTCGTGCAGCGTCGCGACGATCGTGAGGCCGCGCTCCCGCTGCAGCTCGGCGAGCAGCTCGAGGATGCCGAACTGATGGCCGAGGTCGAGGGCCGCGGTCGGCTCGTCGAGGACCAGCACCGGCGCGTCCGAGACGAGCGCCCGGGCCAGCACCACCCGTTGCCGCTCGCCGCCCGAGAGCGTGCCGAGGTCGCGGGACGCGAACCGCTCCAGCTCGAGCCGCTGCAGCACTCCGAGGCTGCGCCGGCGGTCGTCGAGCGAGGCCGAGAGCCGCAGGCCCTGGTGCGGCGTGCGACCGAGCAGCACGTACTCGAACGCGGTGATGCCCGGCGGGATCACGGGGGTCTGGGGGACGACGGCGAGGCGACGGGCCCGGGCCGCGGGCCGGCGGTCGACGTCGCCGCCGATCGCGACGGTCCCGGCGTGGCGGACGGTGCCGGACAGCGCCCGGACCAGCGTGGTCTTCCCGGCGCCGTTGGGACCGAGCACCCCGAGCCACGTGCCGCCGGCGACGTCGAGGTCGACGTCGCGGAGCACGACCGCGCCGTCGATGGTGACGCCGAGCCCCCGGACGACGACGGCGCTCATGCGCGGCCCTGCTGCGACCGGAGGATCAGGAGGAAGGCCGGTGCGCCGACGAACGCCGTGATGACGCCGATGGGCAGCTCGGCCGGGGCCTGGACGGTCCGGGCCGCGACGTCGGCCAGCGTCAGGAACGCCGCCCCGAACAGCATCGAGAGCGGCACGACGCGGCGGTTCCCCGTCCCGGCGATCAGGCGGACGCCGTGGGGGACGATGAGGCCGACGAACCCGATCAGCCCGCTGACGGCGACGGCGGTGGCCGTGGCCAACGAGGCGACGGCGAGGATGGCGGCGCGGGTCGGCCCCGGTCGGACGCCGAGCGTCGTCGCCTCCTCGTCCCCGACGGCCAGGACGTCGATCCGGCCGGCCGCGAGGACCAGGACGACGGCGGTGACGATGAGGACCGGCAGCACGAGGCGGACCTCGGCCCAGCCGACGGTGGAGAGCCGTCCGAGGAGCCAGCCGTACACGGCGCGGAGCGAGTCGGCGTGGCGCTGCAGCAGGTAGGTCTGGACGGCGGCGAGCAGGGCCGCGACGGCGACGCCGGCGAGGATCAGCGCGGCCGGACCGGAGGGCCGGCCCCGACGGAGGCTCAGTCCGGCGGTCGCGAGGACCGCGAGGACCGCCCCGACGAACGCGGCGGCCGGCAGCGCGAACCCGCCGGCGAGGGACGCCGTCCCCGTCACGATCGCGAGCGTCGCGCCGAGCCCGGCCCCGGCCGCGACGCCGAGGAGGTACGGGTCGGCCAGCGGGTTGCGGAACACGCCCTGGTACGCGGCGCCCGACCCCGACAGCAGCGCGCCGACGGCGAGGCCGAGGATGACGCGCGGCCACCGGATCTCGAACAGGATCGTGGTGCTGGCCGCGTCGAGGCCGTGGGCGACCTCGGCGCCGGGCAGCCGGTCGACCAGCGCCCCGACCACCGCGCCGACCGGCAGCCGGATCGGGCCGACGAGCAGCCCGACCAGCGCCGCGGCGACCGCGGCCCCGAGCCCGAGCGCGACGAGCGGGAGGGTGAGGTCCCGTGGCCGCGGCGGCGCGACCCGGTCGCGGTCGTCGACCGTGACCGGGGGACGTGCCGCCGCGACCGGGGCGCTCACGGGGTGGTGGCCGCCGGCTCGGGGAGGGTCGCGACGGTCGCGGCGACCCGCTCGACGAAGTCGACGACGCGCGGGCCCCACCGGGACGCGACGTCCGGCGCCAGCTCGACGACGCGGTCGGACGCGACGGCCCGGAGGCCGCCGAGCCCCGGGAGCGCCGCGAACGCGTCCGCGTCGCCGCCGGGCAGGAACACCAGGTCCGGGTCGGCGTCGACCAGGTACTCGGCCGAGAGCTGCGGGTACCCGAACGCCTCGCCGTCGGGGTCGGCGGCATCGGCGGCGTTCTCCAGCCCGAACCGGCCGTACACCGAGCCGATGAACGTCGCCGAGGTCGCGGTGAACAGGGCGTCGTCGAGCACGTGGACGTACGTGGCCGGGACGTCGAGCGGCGGCACCGACGCCACGGCGGCCTCGATGCGGTCCTCGAGCGATCGGACCACGTCCTGCGCCGTCGCGACGTTCCCGGTCACGGTCCCGAGGGTCCCCAGCTGCGCGAGCGCGCCGTCGAGGTCGACGGCGGCGTCGAGGACGAGGACCGGGACCCCGGCGGTCTCCAGCGACGCGACGAGGTCGCCCGGGTCGTAGGACACGATCACGAGGTCGGGGTCGTACCCGACGATGGCCTCGACGTTCGGGGTGAACCCGCTGAGGTCCGTCGTCGGCGCCTCGGCCGGGAAGTCCGAGTACTCGTCGACGGCGACGACCTGCGCGCCGGCGCCGACGGCGAACAGGCCCTCGGTCGTGGACGGCGAGAGCGAGACGATGCGCTCGGGCCGTGCCGGGAGCGACAGCGTCCGACCGGCCACCTCGAGTTCGAGCGGGAAGCCGGACGCCGGCTCGGCGTCGGGGTCCTGCTCGGGGGCCGTCGCGGCCGCGTCGGCATCGGGTGGCGCGGGCTCGGGCGTGGTGGCGTCGCCGCCGCAGGCCGCGAGGAGCGCGGCGAGGGCGAGCGCCGGGGCGGCCGCGACGAGCCGGGAGCGGATGCTGCGCATGTTCGCCTCCGGTCGTCGAGGGACGGGAGGCGCGAGCGGCCGGTCGGACCCCGACGTGCGGGCCCGGCCGTGCCGTTCGGACCGACCCCATGTCCTCGAGGGTCTGTGCTGGTCCGCCAGGGCGACGGTGCGACCGGACTCGCCCCCTCCGCGGCGCCGATGCGCCGGGCGGGGGACCACCGTTGCGGGTCAGTGCCGGGTTCCCACCGGACTTCGACCGTCTCCCTGCGCGCGGCACCATAGCGGTCGCCCGTCGGGCCGCGCCTAGCCTGCGCCGCATGATCGACCCCCGCCTCCTCGTCGACGCGCCCGAGGCCACCGCCGCGGCGCTGGCCCGCCGTGGCGTCGACGCCGCCGCGCTCGGCCGCCTCCGCGAGCTCGACGAGGCCCGGCGCGCGGCCGTCGCGGCTCTCGACGCCGCCCGGGCCGAGCAGAACGCGGCGTCGAGGGCGATCGGCCGGGCCGCCCCCGAGGACCGTCCGGCCGCGATCGAGGCCGCCGCCGCGCTGAAGGCACGGGTCGCCGCGGCCGAGGAGGCGCGCGAGGTCGCGATCGCCGCCCACCACGACGCGTTCGCCCGGGTGCCGAACCTGCCGCACCCCGACGCGCCCGACGGCGAGGAGGGCGACGGCGTCGTGCTCCGCGAGGTCGGGACGATGCCGGCGCTCGACGGCGTCGCCGAGCCGCGCGACCACGTGGCGCTGCTCGAGGCGGCGGACGCGCTGGACCTCGCCCGGGGCGCGAAGGTGTCGGGCGCGCGGTTCGCCTACCTGAAGGGGGAGGGGGCGCTGCTCGAGCTGGCCCTCGTCCGGTACGCGGTCGACGTGGCGCTGGCGCACGGGCACGAGCCGGTGGTCCCGCCGGTGCTGGTCCGCGAGCCGGCGATGTACGGGACCGGGTTCCTCCCGACCGACGAGCAGCAGCTGTTCGCGACCCGGGACGACGACCTCTACCTCGTCGGGACGTCCGAGGTCCCGCTGGCGGCGCTGCACATGGACGAGGTCCTGGACCCGTCCGAGCTGCCGCTGCGGTACGCCGGCGTCTCGCCCTGCTTCCGCCGCGAGGCCGGGGCGCACGGGAAGGACACGCGCGGGATCATGCGCGTCCACCAGTTCGAGAAGGTCGAGCTGTTCAGCCTCGTCCCGCCCGAGGACGCCGACGCCGAGCACGAGCGCATCCTGGCGGTCCAGCTGGCCATCCTCGCCGGGCTGGAGCTGCACGCCCGCGTCGTCGACATCCCCGTCGGGGACCTCGGCGCCTCGGCGGCGCGGAAGTTCGACGTCGAGGCCTGGATGCCCGGGCAGGGCGCGTACCGCGAGGTCACGTCCTGCTCGAACACGACCGACTACCAGGCGCGGCGGCTGCGCATCCGCATGCGCGGGGACGACGACAACCGGCTGGTCCACACGCTGAACGGGACGGCGCTGGCCGTCCAGCGCACCATCGTCGCGCTCGTCGAGCAGCACCAGCGGCCCGACGGCACGGTCGCGGTCCCGGCGGCGCTGGTGCCGCACCTCGGCCGCGAGGTCCTGCTGGCCCGGTGACGGCGACCGGCCGGGGCCGCGACGCCGCCCGGTCGCCGTCCGGCCGGGGTCCCGTCACGTCCGACCGGGCATGCTCGCGCCCCGGCGTCCCGCGCCGGGGGACCGAGGGGCCGATGCGGCGCGCGACGACGGCGGTGGCCGTGGTCCTGCTGCTCGCGGCCTGCGCGACGCCCGGGACCGGCCCGGGCGGCCCGGACGGCGCGGGCGCCGGAACCGATGGCACGGACGCCGTCGACGGGACCGTCGAGGTCGCCTGCGTCCCCCCGGTCGCGCCGGTCGCGCCGGACGGCGCCGTCGTCGACCTCGC
>JAFMLG010000076.1 GCA_017852335.1 Actinomycetota bacterium
CGACCGGCTGCCGGTCGAGGCCGCGATCTCGGCCCTGACGCTCGCCGAGCTGGCCGCGGGGCCGCACGCGGCGTCGGACGCGGACGAGCGGGCGCGACGGCAGGAGCGTCTGCAGCGGACCGAGGCCGCGTTCGACCCGCTGCCGTTCGACCTCGCCGCGGCCCGTGCGTACGGCCGCGTCCTCGCCGCCGTCGCGGCGAAGGGACGTGCCGTGCGAGGACGGCGCGCGGTCGACCTGATGGTGGCGGCGACGGCGCTGGCCGGTGGGCTGCCGCTGTACACGCGGGACCCGCAGGACCTCCGCGGTCTCGGGGGACTGGTCGAGGTCGTCGTGGTGTGAGGTCCGTCGGGGAGTAGCCTCGGCGCGGCTGCCCTGGCGACGGCGCCGCCGACGGCTCAGAGAGGTGCGACGCATGAGTGAGTTCAACTACACGAAGTGCTCGAAGCCGTTCACCTCCCAGGACGAGGCCCGCGACTTCATGCGCGCGCGGTCCTTCGACGGCTGGATCCTTCGGCGGGCCGACGGGTCCTACACGGCCGTCTGTCCCGAGTATCCCGACGGGTACTACCCCGACGCCGTCGTGGTCGAGGCGTTCCCGGCGGGCGCGGTGCCCGAGCGGCCCGGCGCCGCCGCGCCGGTCGTGGACGCGGGACTCCCGCTGGCGACTGACGACGGGGCCTGCTGCGCGGCCTGACGGACGCCGCGGTCGGTCGCCTCCACGCTCGCCGCGCCGGGAACGGCGTCGCGCGCAGCGGCGTCGGTGCGGGACGGGTGCGAGTGCCGAGGCCCGCGGCGGACCCGGGCGCTGCCCTCGCCCTCGGCGCCTCGCTGCTGCCGCTTGTCGCGGTGAGGTCCCGACGCCGGGGGCCACGGGCCCTCCGGTGACCCCTCGGCGGCCGACGCGACCGTCATCCACATCGTGGTGTACGCTGGTGGACGAGGAGGTGCCCATGTCCGAGGACCGCACCCGGCGGACCAACATCGAGCTCGACGCGGGACTCGTCGCGGAGGCGATGGAGCTGTACGGCACGACCACGATGCGCGAGACGGTCGACCTCGCCCTGCGCCGCCTCGTCGGCGAGCGCCTCACCACCGAGGAGGCGCTGGCGCTCGGCGGGACCGGCTGGGAGGGGGACCTCGACGACATGCGCGCCGACACGGTCGGCGACCCCGACGAGGTCCGGACCGCCGGGACCGGCGGAGGCCGGTGACGGTCCTCGTCGACACCTCGGCCTGGATCGAGTTCCTGCGGGGGACCGGAGGGCCCGAGGACCGGTGGCTCCGCGCGGCGCTGGCCGACGAACGGCCGCTCGCATGGACCGAGCCGATCCTGCTCGAGCTCGCGTCGGGGGCCTCGACCCCGCGCCGCGCCGCCGAGCTGCGGGCGCTGCTGCAGCGGGGGCCGCTGCTGCGCGTCGAGGGCCTGGGCGACTGGGAGGCCGCGGCAGGACTCCGGCGGGCGGCCCGCGCGAGGGGCCTCGCCGTCCGGTCACCGGTCGACTGCCTCATCGCGGCGGTCGCCGTCCGCGAGGCTGTCCCGATCCTCGCCCGGGACCGCGACTACGCGGTCCTCGCTCGGGTCAGCGGGCTGGACCTCGTCGACGCCGGCTGATCGGCCCCTGGGTGATGTCGGCCTCGGCCGCGATCTCGAGGATCCGCAGCCCCGCCCCACCCTCGGCCTCGATCGCGGCCATCGCCGCCTCGAGGATGCGCTGCCGTCCCGATGCCTGGCCCTCGGCCATGCTCGCACCTCCGTGGCCACCTCCGGCCACCCCCGGCGCCGTACCCCCGGTCCGGACCGGGCGTGACGATTAGTCTGGGGCCCGAGGGCGTCCGCGGGGGCGCGAGGCGCGGGGGAGCAGACGGCATGGTCGCTCGACCGGTGCGCGGGGGACGCCGCGGCCTCCGCATCCGCCTCGTCGTCGCCCTCCTCGTCCTGACCCTGCTGCCGCTCGCCGGGCTCGCCGGCACCGTCGCCCGGGCCGACGCCGCGTCGGGTCGGGTGCTCACGGTCCTGCTGATGGGCTCGGACCAGGGGCCGCCGCGCGCCGGCGATCCGGCCCGTGGGCGGGCCGACGGGTTCCAGCTGCTGTTCGTCTCGGCGGACCGGCAGCACGCGACGTTCGTCTCGGTCCCGCGCGACAGCTGGGTCCCGGTCAGCGGCCGCGGGACGACCCGCATCAACGCCTGCCTGACCTCGGGTCCCGAGAACTGCGTCCGGACCGTCGAGGCGCTCTGGGGCATCGACGTCGACGGATGGGTGGTGACGTCGATGTGGGGGTTCGCCGACGCCGTCAGCGCGTTCGGCGGGCTGGTCATCGACGTGAACTTCACCTGCACCGCGTCCTGCGGTGGACTGCCGCTGACCTCCCGCGGCCTGCAGCCGTTGAACGGGCACGAGGTGCTGACCTTCGCGCGCAACCGCAAGCAGCGGGCCGGCGGCGACTTCGCCCGGACCCGCGCGCAGGCCGAGGCGCTGGCCGTCGGCCAGGCGCACCTGTACGCGCGGGGGACCGAGGCCGCGGCGGCGCAGGTCGCCTCGATCGTCGCCACGCACGCGCGGACCAGCTTCAGCGCCGCCGAGCTGGGTGCCTACGCGCTGCAGGCGCTGCGGCTGCCGCCGGGCAACGTCCGGCGCATCGGGCTGCCCGCGACCGCCGGCTGGGCCGGGGCCGCCTCGGTCGTGTTCCTCGGCGGCGGGGCCGGCGCGATCGTCGCCGACGCGTACGCGGACGGCATCATCGGGAACCCCGAGCGGATCGGCGTCGGCGCCCGCGGTCCGGACGCGCTGGGGCCGGCGTCCGTCGCGGCGGCCAGTTCCGCGCCGGCGACGAGCGCCGCGGCGTCCCCGTCGACGGCCGCCGTGGCTCGTCCGACCCCGACCGCGGCGCCGGCACCCGACCCGGTCGCGACCGCCGTGCCGGACGCGGACCTCGCCGTGACGGCGCCGTTCGTCCGCGGGCCG
>JAFMLG010000042.1 GCA_017852335.1 Actinomycetota bacterium
CCGTCCCGACCGCGTCGCCGACCCGGCCGCCGGCGCCGCGGCCGCGGCCGCCGCCACCCGGGACCTGCTCGCGCGTTGGGGGGCCGAGGAGGTCCTCGTCGTCGGCGAGGACGACGCCGCCGCCTGGACCGCCCTCGTCGCCGAGGCCACGACCGCGGCCGTGCCGCTGCTGCTCCCCGCTCCGCCCCCTCCGCCGGCGGCGCCCGAGCCGACGCCCGCGGACCCGGGGGTGACCGCCGACGCCGACGGCGGGGACGACGCCGCGGCGGGCGGGGACGACGCCGTCGGGGACGACCCGCCCCCGGCGCCGGTCGACCCCGCGGTCGCGGCGCTGGGGACGCTCCCCGCCGACGTCCGGGTCACCGTCGTGGCCTCGGACGTGGACGCGGCCGCCGTGCTGGCCGACCGCGTCGTCGCCGCCGGTCGGACCGGGCCGGGGGTCCGTGTCGTGGCGGACGGACCGACGGCGCGACCCGCCGGCTGGTCCGGCACGGCCGGCGGGACGCTGTGGCTGGCGGACCCGAGCGATCCGGTCCGGTTGGTCGTGGCGGCCGCCGCGGCCGGAGCGCGGGACGAGGCGGTGCTGGCCGTCGATCCCGCCGACGTCGTGGGGTTCCTCCGCCGCGCCGGGACGGTGCGCGAGGTCGCGCCGGCCCGCGTCGTCCTCGCCGGTGCGACCACGGCGGACGCGACCGCGGCCTGGGCGCTGGACGTCGCGCTCCACGTCCCGCAGCTGCCGTGGGGCGGTTGGCTGCCGCTCGACGGCACCCGCATCGTCGCGCTGTACGGCGCACCGAGCGCCCCGACGCTCGGCGCGCTCGGGCAGCAGGACCTCGACGCGACGTTCGCCCGCGTCCGCGACACGGCGGCCCGGTACGACGGCCTCGACGGGCTGCGCGTCGTGCCGGGCTTCGACCTGATCGTCACCGTCGCGTCGGCCGCTCCCGGGCCGGCCGGCGACTACAGCCAGCGGGTCCCGATCGAGCGCCTCCGGCCGCTGATCGACCGCGCCCGGGTCGAGGGCATGGCCGTGTTCGTCGACCTGCAGCCCGGCCGGACCGACTTCCTCGCTCAGGCGCAGGAGTACGAGGAGCTGCTGCTCGAACCGCACGTGTTCCTGGCGCTCGATCCCGAGTGGCGGCTGGGACCCGACCAGGTCCACCTCCGCCAGATCGGATCCGTCGAGGCCGCCGAGGTGCAGCGGGTGGCGGACTGGCTGGCCGAGCTCGTCCGACGGGAACGGCTGCCGCGGAAGGCGTTCATGCTCCACCAGTTCCTGCTGGAGATGCTGCCGGAGCGCGACGCCGTCGTCGTGCCGCCGGAGCTGGTCGGCGTCGTCCACGTCGACGGGCAGGGCCCCGTCGCGACGAAGGAGCGGACCTTCCGGATCATGGCCGAGGGGGCGGATCCGCAGTGGCGGTGGGGGTGGAAGCAGTTCCTGCGCATCGACACGCCCGCGGTGATGGAGCCGGCCGACGTCATCGACCGCACACCCGTCCCGGTCGTCGTCACCTACCAGTGAGGACCGCCGCGTGAGCGTGGCCCCCCGGGCCCGCGTCGTCCCGGCGGCCCTGCTGGCCGCGCTGGTGCTGCTGCCCGCCGCGCCGGCGGCCGCCGCGCCCGGCGACGAGCGGATCGTCGGCCCGGTCCGGGTCACCGGCGGCGTGCGGTTCCTCCCCGACGCCGACGCCGGCGACCCGTCCGCCCCGCCGACGGTGGTGTCCGGGCTCGGACCGCGCCGGTTCCTCGGCACGGTGGAGCTGCTGCCCCGGCGCGGCGGGCTCGACGTCGTGAACGAGCTGCCGTTCGACGCGTACCTGTACGGCCTCGCCGAGGTGCCCCGGTCCTGGCCGACCGCGACGCTCGAGGCGCAGGTGATCGCGGCCCGGACCTACGCCTGGCACGTCATGGGGCTGACCGCGTACCGCGACTTCGACATCTGCGCGACGACGGCCTGCCAGGTGTTCCGCGGCGCCGAGGTGCTGCGCGGGCCCCGCGGCGAGCGGTGGCGGCGGGCCGTCGACCGCACCAGCGGGCGGGTGCTGCTGTACGAGGACGAGCCGATCCTCGCCCGGTACTTCTCGACGTCCGGCGGCCGGACCTACGCGAACGAGTTCGTGTTCCCGTCGTCCGGCCCGCGGCCGTACCTGACCGGCATCGAGGACCCGTTCGACGCGCTCTCGCCGCTGCACCGGTGGGAGGTCCGGTTCACCCGGGCCGAGTTCGACGCGATCCTCGCGCAGGGCCGGCGGCTCTCCACGGCGACGCCGTTCGCCGCCGTCGAGCGGATCGGTGCCGTCGACGACCCGCGCGCGACGATCCGGGTCACCGGCGTCGACGGCCGCACGGCGGAGGTCGCGGCGATCGAGCTGCGCGACTTCCTCGGCGCCCGCGCGCAGGCGCTGGACCCGGACCGGTTCCCCCCGCGGCGGGCCGACGGTGCGGCGCGCCTGCCGTCGGTCGTCCCGACGACGCGGTACGCGATCGGCGTCGAGGGCGACGAGGTCGTCCTCGAGGGGTACGGCTGGGGGCACGGGGTCGGCATGGGGCAGTGGGGTGCGCATGCCCGGGCGCTGGCGGGACAGGACGCCGACGAGATCCTCGCCGCCTACTACGGCGGCATCCGACCGACCGTCGCGCCCGACCTGCCGCGGACGATCCGCGCCGGCATGGGGTCGGCGCGGCTGGAGGAGGACGTCGACGGCGACCCGGTCGGTCTCCGCGTCACGCTGACGACCCCCGGCGACGTCCGGGACCGGGCGGGGCGGCTCGTCGCCCGGGGGCTCGGGACGTGGACGGTCGACCGCGTCCGGACGCGGTCCGGAACGGCCACCGGCTCGCGACTGGTCGTGACGCCGCCGGCCGGCCACGGCGAGCCGCTCGAGGTCGCGCCGAGCGTCAACCAGCCGGGCCTCGCCTGGGGCCCGGGGCGCGAGCTCGGCAGCGTCCATCCCGGCGAGACCGGCGCGGTCGACGTCAGGACCGAGGTGAACAAGCCGGTGCTGCTGCGGCTCGAGGCGCGGCGGCGGGACGACGGCGCCGTCACGTGGACGCGCGAGCTCGGGCTGGCCGAGCGGGGGCCGCAGTGGGTGCGGGTGTTCGCCGGGGACGCCCCGGGGGTCGCTCCATCGACGCACCGGTTCGTGCTGGTCGCCACGGACGTGACCGGTACGAGCGCCGACGGCGAGGACCGGGGCTAGTCGCCGGCGGGGCCGGAGTCCTCGTCGTCCGTCACGTCGTCCACGCCGAGGGACGCGGCCCACTCGTCGAAGGGGATCATCTCCTCGAGCCGGTACCTCGGGAGCGCGTCGAACAGCGGCACGAGGACGGCGGCGATCTCCTCGGGGGACATCTCCCCGAAGTCGCGCACGTCGGACCCCGCCCCGTCGTCATCGCTCGTCGGCACGCCGCGGGCTCCGTCCGGGGACGCCGAGGACGGTACGGAGGGGTGCGACACGTGGGGCGGTGGGAGCCGGCCCGGCACGAGCCGTAGCCTCGCGTCCGGAGGGTTGGCCGAGCGGCCGAAGGCGGCGGTCTTGAAAACCGCTGTGCGGGGTGACCCGCACCGTGGGTTCGAATCCCACACCCTCCGCCGCGCCGCCGGAGCGCCGCGGCGTCAGACCCCCCTCAGGTCCTCAGGGCGCGACGGACCCGGGGGCGCTGCCGTTGAGCACGCCGTCGTCGTACGCGTCGTCGACCATCGGGTACGCGCCGTCGAGCAGTCGGACCGCCGAGGCCGCGCCGATCGTCGCGGTGGTCGACGGGATCAGCTGCCGCTGGACGGTGGCCGGGTCGACGCGGAGCGCGTCGATGCCGAGCCGGACCAGCTGGGGCATCGTGAAGCTGGTGACGGTGTGCCGGCGCAGGATGCGCAGCGCGTCCATCATCCGCGCCACCGAGCCGTCCTCGGCGACCTCGCGGTGGGCGATGGCGAGCAGCTCGGCCTGGCCCTGCGAGCGGCCGAAGTCGCCGCCCTCGCGGCCCTTCCGGTAGCGGGCGTAGGTCAGCGCCTCGTAGCCGTTCAGGCGCTGCTCGCCGCGCTCGGCGATCGGCAGGCCGCCGCACTGGCTGGAGCAGGTGAAGTCGACGTTGACGACGAGGCCGCGGTCGCAGTCCTCGGGGCCCGACGGGCAGCCGGCGAACTCGTTGACGGCGTCGGCCATGCCCCACATCGAGGTGACCATCCAGCCGGCGATCTCGATGCCGAACGCCTCCTCCAGCGTGTCGACGCAGTTGTCGGCGCCGCGCGTGAGGCAGGCGTTGACCTTCGTCTCACCGAACCCCGGGACGTCCAGCCACGAGTCGCGCGGGATCGAGACGAACGTCGCGGCGTCGCGCTCGGCCGAGACGAACAGCAGCTGGATCGCGTCGGCGCGGCCCTCGGTCGGCAGCTCGTCGCGCGGCGGGCCCTGGTCGCTGCCCATCAGCAGGACGACGAGCGTCCCGTCACCCTCGGGGTCGACCGCGACCAGTCGCTCGGTCGCGAACGCCAGCGCGGGCAGCAGCAGGAGCGCGCCGACCAGCGCGGCGGTGATGCGGCGGGTGCGGGGGCTCATGCGCCGGTCTCCAGGCCGAGGAAGGTCAGGGCGCCGCCGTCCTCGACGGCGAAGAGGAAGGTGTCGAGGCGCGTCGACTGGGTCCCCGCGGGGTCGGCCAGCGTCGACTCGACGCGGACCTGCATCCAGCCCGGGGTCCCGAGGTACCCGATCTCGACGAGGTAGGTCGCGCCGACGATCTGCGCGTCGAGGACGCCGTTCGTCGCGGCGCCGTCCATCCCCATCGCCGTCGCGAACGCGTCCGGGTCGACCTCGGTCGCGGCGACGGTCGTGGTCAGCCCCGCGTTCCGCTCGGTCAGGACCGCGTCCAGCCACGTCGCGACCGCGTCGGCGGCGGCGGTGATGGCGGCCTGGTCCGGCGCGACCGGCTGGTCCGCCTCGGAGCCCTCGACGAAGACCTTCGTCCCGGCCGGCGAGACGTCCCAGAGCACCAGGCCGGAGCGGCCGATGACCTCGACGGGCTGACCGGCCTCGACGACGGGCGTCTCCTGGACCGGGGCGGCCTCCTCGTCCCCTCCGCCGCAGGCGGCGAGGACCAGGGCGGCCGCGGCGGCGGCGACGAGCGGACGCGCGCGTCGCGGCCGCGGGCCGGCGACGGGCACGGGGGAGGGGGTGGGGTTCGCGCGCATGCTCGTACCGTAACCGCTGGCGGGGTCCGGGACCGGTGCGCCGGGTCGGCCGGGCGGCCCGTCCCGGACGTGGAGGTGCGCGTGGCGCGCGGGGCGCGGTCGGGCGACGGTGCGGCCGGGCGCCGCGCCGGCACGCCGCCGGACCGCATCTGCGCCGGCTGCGGTCGGACCATCGCGTGGCGTCGCGCGCTGGCCGCCGACTGGGACCACGTCCGGTGGTGCTCGGACGCCTGCCGGCGCCGCGGCGTGCGGCCGGTCGACCGGGACCTCGAGGCCGCGATCGCCGGGCTCCTCGACGCCCGGGCCCGCGGCGCGACCATCTGCCCGTCCGAGGCCGCCCGGGTCGTCGCCCCCGACGGCTGGCGCGAGCTGATGGAGCCGGCCCGGCGCGCGGCGCGCCGTCTGGTCGCGGCCGGCGAGCTCGAGATCGTCCAGGGCGGCCGGGTCGTCGACCCGTCCACCGCGAAGGGGCCGATCCGGCTGCGGCGGCCGGCGCGGTGACGTCGGCCGTACCCTGCGGCCCCGCGCGGGAGGGACGGCGATGCCACGGGTCGCGATCGACGTGCTCCTGAAGCGCGAGCTCCTCGACCCGCAGGGCCGCGCGACCGAGCGGGCGCTGCCCGACCTCGGGTTCGACGGGGTCCGCGACGTGCGGATCGGGAAGCACCTCGAGCTCGAGGTCGACGCCGAGGGCGAGGACCTCGCGGCCCGGGTCGAGGCGATGTGCGCCGGGTTCCTGACCAACCCGGTCGTCGAGGCCTACCGCTGGCGCGTCATCGCCGAGGACGAGCGCGCCGACGCCGCGGCGTGACCGACCTCCCCCCGCTGCGGGACGACGGGCTGCCGACGCTCGCGACCGGTGAGCCGGTCCTCCACCGCTGGTTCGTCCTGGCGATGCTGGCGCTGGTCCCCGTCGCGCTCGGCGTCACCGTCTGGGCCTGGGGCGCGGCCGACCGCAGTCCCGACCCGGCCGTCGAGCGGCGTGCCGTCGGGACGGCGACCGTGACCATCGACCGCGGGGACGCCGAGCTGCCGACGACCCGCACCGTCGAGGACGGCCCGTCCTGCGCGGCCGCCGTCCGGGTCGTCGGCGACGACGCGGCCCGGGCCGCCGGACGGCGGGCCCTCGCCGCGACGTGCACCCTGCTCCGGGCCGGGGACCTGCCGGCCGCGGCGGCGGGCCTCGCCGAGTGGACGTCCGGGCCGGCCGTGCTGCGGCTGGCGACGTTCGCACGGTCCGGGGTCGACGCCTCGGTCCGCCTCGAGGACGGCGCCATGGTGATGGAGCTGAACGCCCGGTACGCGTTCGAGGACGCGGCCCGGGCCGCGCCGGCCGTCGTCCATCAGCTGGGGCTGATCGCGGACCCGGCCTGGCCGGGCGCGGTCGTCGGCGCCGCGGCCGAGCTGACCGCGACCCGCGAGACGGCGACGGCCTGCGCCCGGCTCAGCCTGCCGGAGGGGCCGCCGCGGTCCTGCCGCGACGCCGACGAGGTGCTGGCCGCGGCCGACCCGTACGCGGCGCTGGTCGCCGCCGGGTTCCGCGACGACCGCGGCGAGTAGCGTCCCGCGCGGACCGGGGAGGCGGGCATGGCGGCACGCGTCGGCGTCGTGACGTTCCCCGGCTCGCTCGACGACCACGACGCGGCCGCGGCCGTCGTCGCCGTCGGCGGCGAGGCCGTCGCGCTGTGGCACGAGGACGACGACCTCCGCGGCGTCGACGCGGTCGTGCTGCCGGGCGGGTTCTCGTACGGCGACTACCTGCGGTGCGGCGCGGTCGCGCACCTCGCCCCGGTCATGCGGGCCGTCGCCCGCCACGCCGCGGACGGCGGGACGGTGCTGGGCATCTGCAACGGGTTCCAGGTCCTCTGCGAGGCCCGACTGCTGCCCGGGGCGCTGCTGCGCAACGAGCGCCTGCGGTTCGTCAGCCGCCCCGTCGGCCTGGTCGTCGGCCGGACCGACACGCCGGCGACCGCCGGGTACGCCGAGGGCGCGCGCATCGTCCTGCCGGTGAAGCACGGCGAGGGGCGGTACGTCGCCGACGACGCGACGCTGGACCGGCTCGAGGCCGAGGACCGGATCGTGCTGCGGTACGCGCCGGGCGAGAACCCGAACGGGTCGCTCCGGGACGTCGCCGGGGTGTGCAGCGAGGGGCGGAACGTCGTCGGACTGATGCCCCACCCGGAGCACGCGGTGGACCCGGTGCTGGCGGGCGGGACGGACGGTCGGCCGCTGCTGGCCGGGGTGGCCGGGACGCTCGGGACGCCGGCCGCGGCGGGGACGCTCAGCCGTTCTCGGTGAGCAGCCGCTCGAACCCGGCGATCGTCGCCTCGCGGTCCCGGACCCGCTGCCGCCACAGCACCAGCCAGAGCACGCCGTGCGCGGTGATGCCGGCGGCCAGCACGGCGGCCGGCGCCCACTCGCCGCGCACGGCCAGCAGCGCGGCCGCGACGGCGGCGAACGCGACGAGGATCGCCCGCAGGGTGTTCAGCGCGTCCATCGCGGACCTCCTCCGACGGGGACGTCGACGGTTCGAAGGTACCGACGGTCCCGGACCGGTCCCGGGCCCGGCCGTCGTTAGGCTCGGCGCGAACGCCGCCGCCCACCGCCCGCCGCCCACGCCCGCCGCCGCGGTCCGCGGCGACCGGAGGCCCCGCCGATGTCCGCCGCCCCGCCGCCCGTGGCGTTCCCGCCCGACGAGGCGCTGACGCCCGAGCGCGCCGGCGAACTGGCCCGCGAGCTCGGCCTCGAGGACGACGAGCTGGCCCGGATCGCCGCGACACTCGGCCGCACGCCGAGCGTCAGCGAGCTCGGGATGTACTCGGTGATGTGGTCCGAGCACTGCTCGTACAAGTCGTCCCGCATCCATCTGCGCGGACTCCCGACCGAGGGACCGCAGGTGCTGGCCGGCCCCGGCGAGAACGCCGGCGTCGTCGACGTCGGCGACGGCCTGGCCGTCACCTTCAAGGTCGAGTCGCACAACCACCCGAGCGCCGTCGAGCCGGTCCAGGGCGCCGCCACCGGCGTCGGCGGCATCCTCCGCGACATCCTCACCATGGGGGCGCGGCCGATCGCGGTGATGGACGCGCTCCGCGTCGGCGATCCCGGCGGGTGGACCCGCCCCGACGGCACGGTCGCGCCGCCGGTCGCCCGGCAGCGCCACCTCCTCGACGGCGTCGTCCGCGGCGTCGGGATGTACGGCAACTGCGTCGGCGTGCCGAACGTCGGCGGCGAGACGGTCCTCGACGACGCGTACGCCGAGAACCCGCTCGTGAACGCGTACGCGCTCGGGGTGCTCCGCCACGAGGAGCTGCAGCGGGCCCGGGCCGAGCGACCCGGTGACCTCGCGGTGCTGCTCGGGTCGGCGACCGGCCGCGACGGCATCGGCGGCGCGTCGGTGCTGGCCAGCGCGACGTTCGAGGCCGGCGGCGAGGACAAGCGACCCAACGTCCAGATCGGCGACCCGTTCGCCGAGAAGCTCCTCATCGAGTGCTGCCTCGAGCTGTACGCCCGGGGGCTCGTCGCCGGCATCCAGGACATGGGCGCGGCCGGCATCGCCTGCGCGACGTCCGAGCTGGCCTCCGCGGCCTCGATGGGGATGGAGGTCGACCTCGACCGCGTCCACCTCCGCGACGCGACGATGGCGTCCTGGGAGATCCTCTGCTCCGAGTCGCAGGAGCGGATGCTGGCCCTGGTCCGGCCCGACCGCCTCGAGGAGCTGCTCGCCGTCGCGGCGCGGTGGCAGGTCCCGGCCTCGGTCATCGGCGAGGTCGTCGAGGGCGCCACGCTGCGCCTGCGCCGCCGCGGCGACGTCGTCGTGGCCGCGCCGGCGCGGAGCCTCGCGGACGAGGGACCGCTGCTCGACCGTCCGCGGGCCCGCTCGGCCGCCCGCGACGCGGTCGCGGCCGTCGACGCCGACGCGGTCGACCTGGCCGCCGAGGCCGCGGCCCGGGCGGGCGGGGACGTCGCCCTGCTGGTCGCGCGGCTGCTCGCCGCGCCGGCCCTGGCGGCGAAGGACTGGGTCCACGCGCAGTACGACGACACGGTCCGCGGCGGCACCGTGCTGCCGCCGGGTGCGGCCGGCGCCGGCGTCGTCCGGCTGCCCGGGTCCCGCCGCGCCGTCGCGATGTCGCTGGTCGGGAACGGCCGGTGGTGCGAGGTGGACCCGCGCGAGGGCACGCGGCGCGTCGTCGCCGCCGCGCACCGCGACGTCGCCTGCACCGGCGCGCGGCCGCTGGCCGCGACGAACTGCCTGAACCTCGGCGACCCGACGCGGCCGGACCAGATGTGGGAGCTGGTCGAGGTCGTCGGCGGGCTCGGTGACGCCTGCGCCGCGCTCGGTACGCCGGTGACGGGTGGGAACGTCAGCCTCTACAACGCGACCTCCGGCCGTCCGATCCCCCCGACGCCGGTCGTCGGCGTGGTCGGCGTCCTCGCCGACGCGGCCGACGCCGTCGGCCGGGTGCTGCGGGCGTCGGCCGATCCGGTGGCGCCCGACGTCCTCCTGCTGCTCGGCGCGCCGACCGCGCCGGGGCTTGCCGGCTCCGAGCTGCGCCGCCTGCTGGACCTCCCCGTCGGCGGCGTGCTCGCCCCGGTCGACGCGGACCTCGAGCGGCGGCTCGCCGGCGTGCTGGCGGACGCCGCGGCCGCCGGCCGGCTGACCTCGGCCGGCTCGGTCGGACGGGGCGGGCTGGCCGCCGCGCTGGTCCGGGCCGCCGTCGCCGGGGGGACCGGCGCGCGCGTCGCCCTGCCCGACGTCGCCGGCGTGCCGCGCGACGACGCGCGGTGGGCGGCGCAGGCGCTGTTCTCGGAGGCGCCGGGCCGGGTCCTCGCCGGCGTCCCGGCGGCCGACGTCGACGCGGTCCTCGCGGCCTGCGCCGCGGCCGACGTCCCGGCCCTGCGGCTCGGCGAGGTCGGGGGCGACGCGGTCGTGCTCGGCGACGTCGCGACGCTGGACCTCGCGACGACGGTGGACGACCACCGCGGCGCGCTGGCGCGGGCGCTGGGGGAGGACGCATGAGCGGGGACGAGCAGGACGTCGCGCGGCTGGCCGAGGGGCCGCGGTGCGAGTGCGGCGTGTTCGGCGTCTTCGCGCCGGGCGAGGACGTCGCGACGCTGACCTACTTCGGGCTGTTCGCGCTGCAGCACCGCGGGCAGGAGTCCGCCGGCATCTCGGTCTCGGACGGGCGGCGGACCGTCGTCCACCGCGAGATGGGGCTGGTCTCGCAGGTGTTCGCGCCGGCGGACCTCGCGGCGCTGGACGGGCACCTCGCCGTCGGGCACTGCCGGTACTCGACGACCGGCGCGTCGTCCTGGGACAACGCCCAGCCCGTCTACCGCGAGACCAGCGGCGGCTCGCGGATCTCGCTCGGGCACAACGGCAACCTCGTGAACACCGCCGAGCTGGCCGCCGCCCTCGACGTCGCCCCCGGGACCGACTCGGACCTCATGTCGCGGCTGCTCGTCGAGCGCATGGAGCGGGACGCCGTCACGCTCGGGGACGCGATCCTCCGGGTCGCCCCGGCGTTCCGCGGCGCGTTCTCGGTCGTCGTCTCCGACGAGCGGTCGCTGCACGCGTTCCGCGACCCGCAGGGCGTGCGGCCGCTGCAGATCGGCCGGCTGGCGGGTGGCGGCTGGGTCGTCGCCTCCGAGACGTCCGCCCTCGAGATCGTCGGCGCGGTCCTCGTCCGTGACGTCGAGCCGGGCGAGCTGGTCACGATCGACGCCGACGGGCTCCGCAGCGCGCGGTTCGCGGCGGCCGCCCCGCGGTTCTGCCTGTTCGAGTGGGTCTACCTCGCCCGGCCCGACCACCGGCAGGACGGGGCCAGCGTCCTCGCCGCCCGCCGGCGGATGGGCCACCGGCTCGCCGCCGAGGCGCCGGTCGCGGCCGACGTCGTCATCCCCGTCCCCGAGGCCGGGCGGGACGCGGCGTCGGGGTTCGCCGAGGCGACCGGCATCCCGTTCGCCGACGGGCTCGTCAAGAACCGGTACGTCGGGCGGACGTTCATCCAGCCGACGCAGTCGCTGCGCCAGCTCGGCATCCGCCTGAAGCTGTCGCCGGTGCGCGAGGTCGTCGAGGGGAAGCGGCTGGTCGTCGTCGACGACTCGATCGTCCGGGGGAACACGTCGCGGCAGCTCGTCGCGATGCTCCGCGGCGCCGGTGCCGCCGAGGTGCACCTCCGCATCACCTCGCCGCCGATCACCGACCCCTGCTACTACGGCATCGACATGGCGACGCGGGCGGAGCTCATCGGCGCCGACCTCGACGTCGAGCAGATCCGGGCCTTCGTCGACGCCGACTCGCTCCACTACCTCTCGCTGGACGGGCTGATCGACGCGGTGCCGCAGCCGGCCGAGCGGCTCTGCGCCGCCTGCTTCACCGGCAGCTACCCGATCCCCGTCCCGGCCGAGGACGCCCGGGCGGCGCAGGCCGCGCTCGAGCTCGGCCTCGGGGACGGCCCGCGCGCGTGACGGACGTCCCGACGACCCGGGCCGGGCGGGTCCGGGCGCTGGTCGCGCTGGCCGTGCCGGCGGTCGGCGCGCTCGTCGCCGACCCGCTGATGGGGCTGGTCGACACGGCCGTCGCGGGGCGGCTGGGTGCGGCCGCGCTCGGCGGGCTCGGGCTCGGCGTCGCGGCGCTGACCACCGTGTCGTGGGTGTTCAACTTCCTCCTCCTCGGCACGACGTCGACCGTGGCGCGTTCCGTCGGGGCCGGGGACCGCGCCGCGGCCGTCGCCCGCGTCGGGACCGCGGCCCGCGTCGCCGTCGTCGCCGGGCTGGTGCTGGCGGTCCTGCTCCTGGTGGCGGCACCGGTCCTGGTCGCGGTCCTCGGCGCCGTGGACGGACTGCGGGCGACCGCCGTCACCTACCTCCGCGTCCGCGCGGTCGGCCTGCCGTTCCTGCTGCTGACCTACGTCGGGTACGGGACGCTGCGGGGGCTCGCGGACACGCGGACGCCGCTGCTGGTCGCCGTCGGCGCGAACCTCGTGAACGCCGCGCTGACCGTCGCGCTGGCGGGACCGTTCGGTCTGGCCGGTGTCGCCGCCGCGACGGTGGTCGCCGAGGCCGTCGGCGTCGTCGCGCTCGGGGTGCTGCTGGCGCGGCGCGGGTTCCTGCCGCGGGGCGTGGGGGCCGGGGCGGCCGCCGTCCGCGAGCTGCTGGCCGTCGGACGCGACCTGTTCCTCCGGACCGGCGGGCTGCTGCTCGGGTTCCTCGCCGTCGCCGCGGCCGCGGCCCGGACCGGCGAGGTCGTCGCGGCCGCCCACCAGGTGCTCCATCAGACGCTGCTGCTCGCGGCGTTCACGCTGGACGGGCTGGCCGTCGGGGCCCAGGTCCTGATCGGCGCGGCGCTCGGACGGGGCGACGTCACCGGCGCCCGGGCGCTCGGTCGCACGGCGGCGGGGCTCGGGCTCGCGGCCGGGGCCGCGACCACCGGGGTGCTGCTCGCCCTCGGCGGCGTCGTGCCGCGGCTGCTGACCGACGACCCGGCGGTGCTGGCCGCGGTCGCGACGGCGTGGTGGCTGCTCGCGGCCGGGCATCTGATCACCGGCGTCGTGTTCACGCTGGACGGCGTGCTGATGGGGTCCGAGGACTACGCGTTCCTGCGGACGTCGACCATCGCGGCGGCCGCGCTCGGCGGTGGGCTGGCCCAGGTCCTGGCCGTCCGCGGCACGACGCTGCTGGCGCTGTGGTGGGCGGTCACGCTGATGATGGCGGTCCGCGGCGTCCTGACGGTCGCGCGACTGGCGGGCGGGCGGTGGACCGACGCGGTCGCGCCCGCGTCCGCAGGCCCACCGCCCGGCTGACGCGCCGCGTGCGCCGCCCTCCGCGCGCTCAGGCGGCGGTGCGGCGGAACGTCGCGACGGTCTCGACGTGGTGGGTCATCGGGAACAGGTCCAGCGGCTCGGCGCGCTCGAGGCGGAACCCCCGCGCGGTCAGGTCCTTGACGTCGCGGGCCAGCGCCGCGACGTCGCAGGACACCAGCACGATCCGCTCGGGCGCCAGCCGACCGAGCGCCTCGGCGACGCGCCGGCCGAGCCCGGCCCGCGGCGGGTCGGCGACGACGACCTCGGGCGGGGGCAGCGTCGGATCGCCGGCGACCGCGCGGTCCAGCACGGCCTCGACGCGACCGGCGACGACCGAGAGCTCGAGCTCGAGGCGGGCCGCCGTGCGCTCGGCCGCCGCGGCCGCGACGGCGACCTGCTCGACGGCGAGGACGTGCGCGCCGGCCCGGGCCAGCGGCAGCGCCAGCAGGCCGACCCCGGCGTAGAGGTCCCAGACGTCGCGGTGCGCGACGTCGCCGACCGCGGCCATGACCGTCGCGACCAGCGCCTCGGCGCCGGCGACGTTCGCCTGGAAGAACGCGTCGACCGGGACCTCGAGCGCCAGTCCCGCCACCGTCACCGTCGTGGCCTCCGGGCCGCGCAGCACGGCGCTGGGCCGCGGCGCGCCGCGGCGGTCCTCGGCGCCGCGCAGCGCCACGGTCGCCGGTGCGCCCGGCGCGTCCGACGGTGGCGGCGCGACCGGTCCCGCCCCGGGCGTCAGCACGGCGGTCCCGTGGTCGTCGAGGACCCGGAGCGCCGCGCCGCGCGCCCCCGTCGCGTCCCCGACCGCGGCGCGGAGCGCGTTCACCGCGTCGGTCGCGACGGGGCAGCGGTCGACGGGCACGACGTCGTGCGTCCCGGCCCGGTGGAACCCGAGCCGGCCGTCGGCGTCGGCGTGGAGCTGGACGTGCGCGCGGTACCCGAGGTCCGGACCGACCGCGCGGCACGCGACGACGAGGTCGGCCGCCGCGTCCCCGAGCCCGCCGAGCCGCGCCAGCTGCTCGCGCACGACCCGCGCCTTCAGGGCCCGGGCGGCCGCGGGGTCGACGTGCTGCAGGTCGCAGCCGCCGCAGGCGTCGGCGACCGGACAGGGCTGGACGACCCGGTCGGGGGAGGCGACGAGCACCTCGAGCGTGCGGGCCCGGGCCCACCGCGGCTGGTCCGCGACGACCTCGGCCCGGACGCGCTCGCCCGGCAGCGCGCCGGCGACCAGCACGACCTTGCCGTCGAGGCGGGCGACGGCCTCGCCGCCGTGCGCGAAGCCGTCGGGGGCCAGCTCGAGGACCGACCCGACCGGCGTCGGTGAGGCGGGGCGGGGTGCGGCCGCGGCCGGTCGGCCGCTCATGCGTCGTCGCCGGCGACCGCGGCGGTCCCGAGGTCCAGTGCGACCCGCACGACCCCGAGCCGGTCCGCGCCGGCGCGGGCCGCGTGGGCGGCGATCGCGACGTCGGGGGCGTCGGCGACGGCGAGCGCGTACCCGAGGGCCCGCGTCAGCTCGCCGGCGGCGGCCGCGAGCCCGGCGTCGAGCGCCGCGGGGTCCGACCCGGCCGCGGCGACCGTCCCGCGCAGCCCGGCGATGACCCCCGGCGCGTCCCGCTGCCACGCGCCGAGGTCGCCGACCAGCGGGTCCCGGACCAGTTCGAGCACGACGCGGGCCCGTTCCCCGCCGACGTCGCCGGCGAGGGTCACCGTCGTCGAGAGCAGGTCGGTCGAGCCGCCGCCGGCCCGGTCGGGCGCCGTCGCCGGCAGCACGGGGGCCGCCCCGGGCGTCGCGTCCGCGGCGTCGGTGCCGATCAGGGCGGCGACGGCGGCCGCGCCGGCGGTCCGTGCCGCGTCGAGGTCGCCCGCCGACGCCGCGGCCCCGGCCCGGTCCAGCGCCGCCGCGACCGCGGCGACCGCCGCGTCGAGCACGGCGAGCTGGGCCGCCAGCCGCACGCCGCCGGTGTCCGTCGTGGTCAGCGCGACGCCGCGGTCGCCCTGCCCCCGGTCCGGGTCCGGTCCGGCCGTCGGCTCGGGGACGGGGACGGCGCAGCCGGCGCCGAGCGCCATCACGAGGGCCACCGCGAGGGGTGCCAGGGCGGGGCGGGGCCCACGTGGACGTTCGGGGACGGCGCGGACCACCGCGGTGCCTCCTCGGCGGTTCCTCGGCGGTGCGGGGGACCGCCGACGTCGGACGAGCGTAGGGCCGGGGTCGTTAGCCTCGACGGGCGCGGCCGGTCCGCCGCGGCGGAGGGCGCGCATGGCGGTCGTCGAGGTCCGCGGCCTCGTCGCCCGGTACGGGTCGGGCGGTCGGGCGGTCACCGCGGTCGACGGCGTCGACCTGACCGTCGCCCGCGGCGAGGTCGTGGCGCTCCTCGGGCCGAACGGTGCCGGGAAGACCACGACGCTGGCCTGCGTCGAGGGACACCGCGCGGCCGACGCCGGCGAGGTGCGGGTGCTCGGGCTCGATCCGGTCGCCGACCGCGACGCGGTCCGGCGGCGGGTCGGCGTGCTGCCCCAGGGGTTCGGGCTGTACCCGCACGTCCGCGTGGGCGAGGCGGTCCGGACCTTCGCCGCGTTCCACGCCGACGCCGAGGACCCCGCGGCGCTGCTCGACGAGCTCGACCTCGCGCGGCTGGCGGGCAGCCGCGTCCGGACCCTCTCCGGCGGGGAGCGGCAGCGGCTCGGGCTGGCGCTGGCGCTGGTCGGCCGGCCCGAGCTGCTGCTGCTCGACGAGCCGACCGCCGGCCTGGACCCCGTGGCGCGGCGTCGCACGTGGGCGCTGCTGCGCGGACGGACGGCGGCCGGTGCGACCGTCCTCGTGACCACCCACCTCCTCGGCGAGGCCGCCGACGTCGCCGATCGGGTGGCGGTCATCGACCGGGGGCGGCTCCGGGCGCTCGGCACCGCGGCCGAGCTGACCGGCGGCGACGCCGCCCGGACCCGGCTGCGGCTGGGGCCGCCCGCGGCGGGCCGGGCGGCGGCCGCCGCC
>JAFMLG010000043.1 GCA_017852335.1 Actinomycetota bacterium
CGCTCTTCCGATCTCGCGTGGCGCGCGGTCCGGGCGTCCTCCTCCGGGCCACCGCCGGTCCGGACGACCGTCACCGGCAGCGTCACCGCCGCGGCGCCGAGGCGGGCGGCGAGCGCCGCGACCAGCGCGGCCTCCCCCGTGTCGTCGTCTGGGCCGCGCAGCCCGTGCGCGACGTACCCGAGGACGCGGTGGAGGTCGGGCCGAGCCGCGGTGACGAGGGACGCCAGCGCCGTCGAGTCGGGACCGCCCGAGCAGGCGAGGAGGACGGTCGCGCCGTCGGGGAGGCCGGCTGCGTCGAGGACGCGTCGGGTCTCGGTGACGCGGGCGTGACGGTCGGCGCCGGGCGGCAGCGGCCCGGGGTCGACGACCGCGCCGGGACTCAGCGCCGGGCCGGCGCCCTGCGCGGCCGATCGACCGCCCGGAACCAGACGAGGCCCATGAACGCCAGCCCGCCGAGGCCGAGGAAGGTCAGCAGCCAGGCCGCGCCCCAGGTGAACGGCACCTCGCGGTCCTCGTACCCGCCCAGCTCGACCGCCGGGTTCTCCTCGGCGTCGCGCGGCGCGGGGTCGGGACCGACGGGCTCCGAGGAGACGGCCAGCACGACCGCGCCGGACGCGGCCGGGGCCGCGAGGGCCGGTGCGGCGAGGAGCATCCCGGCCACCAGCGCCGCGGCGGCGAGGAGCGCGGCGGCCGGGGCGCGGCGGACCCGGAGGGCGGTGGTCATCGCGGCGGTCTCCGTTCGGACGTACGGATGCTAGCGGCGGGCGCGTCCGGGCCGGCCGACGGGCCGGATCAGACGAAGCCGTCCGGCCGACGCTCCCCCGGTGCGGGCGCAAGGACCGGGTCGTCCTCGGCGACGCCGAGGGCCCGCAGCCCGTCCCGCATCGAGGGGTGGCAGCGGTCCACGATCAGGCGGTCGTGCAGGCCCGCGCGGGCGACGGTCCCGCGCTGCGGTGCGCGCAGCTGCGCGAGGTGCAGCGCGACGCCGGCGTCATCGAGGTTCACGGTCAGGTCCTCGAGCGCCCGCAGGCCGGTCGCGTCCAGCTCGGACACCCCGGCCGCGTCGAGGAGCACCCACCGCAGCTCGGGCCGGTCGGCGACGACGCGTCGGATCGCGGCCGTGACCGCGCCGGCGTTCAGGAAGTCGAGCGCGCCGTCGAGCCGCAGCAGCGCCCCCTCGGACGTCCCGACGGTGGGGTAGACGTCGACGTTGCGCAGCTCCGTCGTCCCCTCGACCCGTCCGAGCTCGGCCAGACCGGGCCGCATCCGCCGCGAGAGGTGGACGACGAGGTTCACGCCGACCCCGATGGCCAGACCGTTCAGCACGCCGAGCGCCAGCGTGCCGAGGAAGGTCGCGAGCGCGACGGCCGCGTCGGCCCGGGACACGCGCAGCACGGACCGGAACCCGGCGACGTCCACGAACCGCAGCGCGGCGGTGATGATCAGCGCCGCGAGGATGGCCCGCGGCAGCGGCTCGAGGACGGCGGTGAGCAGCAGCAGCACCACGGCGAGGAACGCCGCCGTCCAGAACAGGGCGTTCCGCGTCCGGGCCCGGGACGCCTCGAGCACCGAGGACATCGAGAGGCTGCCGCCGGTCGGGAACCCACCGAACAGCCCCGAGAGCAGGTTGGCCGCACCGGCCGCGACGAACTCGCGGTCGGCCCCGACCGCGCGGCGCCGGCGGGCGGCGATCGCCTTCGCCAGCGCGACGGTCTGGGTGAACCCGACCACGGCGATCGCGACGGCGGAGCCGGCCAGCGCCCGGAGGTCCGCGACGTCGACCGCCGGGAGGCCCGGGAGGGGCAGCCCGGACGGCACCTCGCCGACCAGCGCCACCCCGCGTCCTCCGAGGTCCAGCGCGACCGAGGCCGGGATCGCGACGGCCGCGAGGACCAGCACGGTCGGGAGGCGGGGCGCGAGGCGCCGACCGACGAGCAGGACGACGACCGAGACGACGCCGATCCCCGCGGTCAGGGCGTGCGTGCCGTCGAGGGCGCCGACGACGTTCAGGAACGCGGCGAGGAAGCGGTCGGACCCCTCGGCCGTGATGCCGAGCAGCGCCCGCAGCTGGCTGACGGCGATCGTCAGCCCGGCGGCGCTGACGAACCCGATCAGCACCGGGGCCGAGATGACGTCGACCAGCGCGGCGGCCCGCAGCACCCGCAGCAGCAGCAGCGTCAGCCCGACCATCACGGCCAGCGCTCCCGAGAGGGCGACGGCACGCGCGGGGTCGCCGCCGGAGAGCGCGCCGACGGCGGCACCGGTCAGAAGCGACGGGATGGCGATCGGGCCGAACGACAGCAGCGGGACCGAGCCGAACAGCGCGTAGGCCAGCAGCGAGACCAGCGCCGCGTGCAGCCCCGCGACCGGGGGGACGCCGACGAGGGCGCTGAACGCCATCGCCTGCGGGATGAGGACGACGACGAGCGAGAGGCCGCCGATCGCGTCGTCGAGCAGCTCGACCCGGGACGAGGGTCGCAGCGCCGCGAGGCGCCCGCGGACGGTGTCGGGGCCGGCCCCGCCGCTCACGCCGGGACCCCGCGGGCGGCGACGGTCGCGGCCAGCGCGTCGAGGCGGCCGGCGGTGCCCTCGAGACGATGCCGCCACCAGCCGGCGACGCCGGGCCCACCGGTCCGCTCGACCATCCCGAGGTCCTCCGCCTGACGCCGCGCCTCGCGGCCGAGCCATCCGAGCACGGCGGCGGCGTCCTGGTCCAGCAGGGCCCGCAGCGAGAACGCCCGTTCGCCGACGCGGGCACCGAGGTCGAGCTCGCGCGCGGCGCGGGCGAGGTCCGCCCGGGCCAGGACCAGCCCGGTCCGCACCGGCGCGAGCAGCTCGGCGGTCCAGTCGGCGGCGCTGGCCTCGGACGGCTCGGAGAGCGGCGGCGCCTCGCGGAGCGCCGGCGGCAGGACCTCGGGCGCGCCGCGGTCGGTCAGCTCGGCCGCGAGGACGTCGGCGACGAGGCCGGCCCAGACGCGCAGCGGTCCGGCCCCGAGCTCGACGGCCCGGGCGAGCAGCCGTCCGACCCAGCTGCCGAGGTGCTCGTGGAGCAGGACGGTCGCGGCGTGCCCGGCACGGTCCGACCCGGCGGCGGCGAGGTCCCCGAGGTCCGCGAGCGCGTGGAGCAGCGCGACGAGGTGGTCCGGTTCGGACGGCGGGGTGACGTCGAGCGCGCGGAGGAACCCGGCGACGCGGTCGCGGCCGACGCCGCCGAGCATCCCCTCGGGGCCGAGGTGGACCGAGGCGTACGGGTGCAGCTGGAACACGAGCAGGTCGGTGTGCTCGGCTGAGGTCGGCGCCCGCGGCAGCTCGAGCGCCGTGACCAGCGCCGGCGACGTCGCGTCCGGCCCGGCCGCGACCGCGGCGAGCGCGCGGAGCAGACCGCTCCGCGGCGCGGCGCTCACGGTCGGCGGCCGCTCATCGGCCGACGCTCACGCCCGTCGGCCGACCGGCCCGTCGATGCGGAAGGCGTCGGCGGTCGGCTTCAGCGGACGGATCAGCCACCGCGGGCGGCGCTCGCCGTTCGGCGAGACCAGCCGGGCGTTCCGCGTACGACCGAGCCAGTCGCGGTAGACGGCCCGCGAGCGCTCGGTGTCGACGTGGACGTCCCCGGCCCGGTCGCCGTCCTGCGCGCGGACGACCCGGACGGCCTGGTGCCAGCAGTGCATCCCCGAGACCGGGTCCGGGTGCACGCCGAACGTCATGTTCTGGTGCACGCCGACGTCGGTCCACCAGATGCGCGACGTGTCGGGGTCCGAGCTCTCGAACGCGCCGTGGGACTCCTCGGGCCGCATCGTCCACCGCGAGCCGTCACGCTCGAGCGCGACCGTCGTCGAGTTCAGGCGGTGCGTGTTCTCGTGCCCGGCGAGGCGCCACCGGCCCATGTGGTGCGAGCAGGCGACGACGCCGGGCCGGATGCCCTCGGTGACCCAGGCCTTCACCACGAAGTACCCGAGCTCGGTCTCGACCCGGACGAGGTCCCCGGTGATGACGCCGAGCGTGGCGGCGTGCGACGGGTGGATCCAGAGCGGGTTCGAGTGGGACAGCTCGTCCAGCCACTTCGAGTTGGCGCTGCGCGTGTGGATCTGGGTCACCAGGCGGAAGGTCGAGATCAGCGGGACCTGCCCCTCCTCCATCCGGGCCGGGTGGACGTGGCTGCGGATGTAGGTCGGGATCGCGTGCTCGCCCCAGCCCCAGTCGACCAGCGTGCGCGAGTAGAACTCGAGCAGCCCGGACGGGGTCGGGAAGCCGCGCTTCACGGTGCCGTCGATCTCGACGCCGACCGCGCGCCGCCCCTCGGCGTCCGGGTCCGGCGCGCCGGTCGGGGCCATGTTCACCACCGCGGGGGCGGGGTCACGGGCGTAGACGCGACCGAACTCGTCGGTGACGCGGTCGGTCGCGTACTGCGCCGGGTCGACGTCGGACTCGTGCAGGGGCCCGATGCCCTTCTGGATCTCGTACGAGCCGTACCGCCGCATGTACGCGAGCGGGGTCAGCCCCTCCTCGGCCGCCCGCTCGGGCAGACCGGGGACCGAGTTCTCGAACATCCAGCCGTAGTACTCGTCGACGCCGAGCTTCGTGCCGGGCTCGGCCCGCGACTCGAAGTACTGGCGGATGCCGAGCGAGCCGTCGGGGTCGATGCGCCACGACAGCTCGATCCAGAACTCGTTCTCCTCCCAGACCTCGCCGGGGTTGACCTGGCGCGTGTCGGTGATCGTCTCGCCCAGGCGCTCGCGGGCGGCCCGGAGGACCGGCTGGCGGAAGGTGATCCACTGCGCGTCGTACTGCTCGTAGCTGGTCACGTCGTGGCGCTCGCTGGACAGCCCCATCGGGAGCACGAGGTCCGCGAAGTACGCGGTCTCGTTCCAGGTCGGCGTCAGCGCGGCGTGCAGCCCGACCTTCTGGTGGTCGGTCAGCATCTCGATCCAGCTGAACCCGTCGGGGTTCGTCCAGACCGGGTTGTAGACGCGGGTGAAGTAGACGTCGAGGACGCCGCGGCCCTCCTCGACGAAGTGGGGCAGCAGGAACGACAGCTCGTTCTGCGCGATCGGGTACTCGAGCGGGTAGGTCAGCTCGTTCCAGGCCGCCGGGTGGTGCGGCACGTGGATCGGGCGCGCGACGAACTTGTTCCAGGCGTTCGGGTAGGTCCCGCCCGGGACGGCGATCGCGCCCATCAGCGCGGAGAGCATGAACAGCGTGCGCGAGACCTGCCATCCGCCCTCGTTGCCGGCGGCGGCGGAGCGCCAGGAGTGGACGGCGAGGCGCGGCCCGGCCTCGACGACGGCGTCGTGGACGGCCCGGATCTGCGCGACGCTCACGCCGGACTCGGCCGAGGCGAACTCGTAGGTGTACTCGGCGTAGAGGCCGCGGAGGACCTCCTCGAACGCCTCGAAGGTCCGCGGCCGGTCGGGGTGCTCGGCGGCGAGGTACTGCTTCCAGTTCCACCACCGCCGCACGTACTCGCGGTCGAAGGTGCCGTCCTGGATGATCTGGCGGGCGATCGAGAGCAGGATCGCCGGCTCGCTGCCCGGGTACGGGGCCAGCCACTCGGTGGCGTGGGTCGCCGTGTTGGACAGCCGGACGTCCATCACGATCACCTTCGCGCCGGCGTGCTTCGCGTCGATGATGCGCTGGGCGTGCGGGTTGAAGTAGTGACCGGTCTCGAGGTGCGACGAGATCAGCAGGATCGTCCGCGCGTTGGCGTGGTCGGGGCTGGGACGGTCGATGCCGCTCCAGAACTGGAACCCGGTCCGCCCGCCCGACGAGCAGACGTTCGTGTGCGAGTTGTGCCCGTCGACGCCCCAGGCCGCCATCACGCGCTCCGTGAACCCGTCCTCGCCGGGACGGCCCACGTGGTACATCACCTCGTTGTGCCGGTCGGTCGTGATCGCCGCGCGGATGCGCAGCGCCAGCTCGTCCAGCGCCTCGTCCCAGGAGATGCGCTCCCAGCCGCCGGCCCCGCGCTCGCCGACGCGGCGCATCGGGTGGAGGATGCGGTCCGGGTCGGTGATCTGGTTCTGGACGGCGGGGCCCTTCGCGCAGTTGCGACCGCGCGAACCGGGCGACTCGGGGTTCCCCTCGAACTTCCGGACCTGCAGCGTCTCCCGGTCGACGTACGCCAGCAGCCCGCAGGCGGACTCGCAGTTGAAGCACGTCGTCGGGACCAGCATGAACCGCTTCTCGACCCGCTGCGGCCAGGCCTTCGCGTCGAGCTCGACCCAGTCGTCCCACCGCTCCTTGGGCGGGAACATCGCGAGGTGGCTGCGCGACGGGCCCTGGTAGAAGGTCTCGCCGCGGGCCTCGGTCGCGGACCGGGCGGCGTCGACCCGCTCGGCGAGGCGGTCCAGCTGCGTCATCTCGGCTCCTCGGTGCGGCGGCGCGGCACGCGCGCGGTGCGGCGGGTCAGGCGAGCGGGACGGACTGGCCGGCCTGGACGTAGGCGTGCTCGAACGCCCACAGCCCGACCAGCGCGGAGAGCGCCGCCGGCAGCGCCAGCACCGGCGCCACCGGGGCGAGCAGCCCGACGGCGCCGAGGACGACCCCGGCCCGGAACGGTGTCGCGAACCGACCGCTCGTCAGGTTGTGCGCGGCGGTCCGTGCGTGCGCGGTCGGATGCGGCAGGGTCACCTCGCCCAGGATCATCAGCAGGTGCACGGCCGACGCGATCGCGACCGTCCAGGCCAGCGCGTCGACGACGTCCGGCTCGAGCCACAGCGCCACCGGCACCAGCGCCGCGGCACCGGCCATCACGGCCTGGACCGCGAGGTGCGGGGGCAGCAGCGGGTTCTGCCAGAGGTCGCGGGCCTTCGCCTGGGCGAACAGGAACGCGGTGTAGACGCCGGTCATGATCCCGGCCGGCACGCCGAGGAGCGCCAGCAGGTGCAGTCCCTCCCCCGCGTCGCCGCGCAGCAGCACGCCGGCGAGGAAGTGCCCGGCCAGCACGACCGCGTACAGCGACAGGATGACGGCGCCCTTCGCCAGCCAGCTGCGCCACTGCGGTCGGGTGAGGATGTAGAAGAACCGCGTCGGGTGCTCGAGGTCCCAGATCAGGACCGCGCCGGTGATCGCGAGGAACGCGCCGGCGATGACCGGCGTCGCGAGGGTCCAGAGGTCCGACCCGGCGTCGAGGAGACCGAGGGTGATGAGGAGCGCGACGACGGGGTAGACCCCGGCCGCGATCGACTTGGTCCACGTGTACAGCCCGACCCGCCAGTCCCACGGCACCGAGTGGCCGACGTCGTACGCGATGACGGCCGCGGCCGACGAGCTGCCGGGCCAGCCGGGCTCGTGGCCGGAGTTGATGGTGTGACCGTCCTCGGGGGCCTGCATCGCCCAGGCGAAGATGTCGCCGGTCGGACGCTCGGCCGCGAGCGGGTCCAGCGTCGCCTGGTGGGCGCCGCGGTAGTACAGCTTCGGCTTGGTGTCCTTCTCGGGACGACGGACCTGGACCGGCTCGCGGCCGACCATGTGCGCGACCTTCGAGTCCGGGTCGTTCACGTCGCCGACGAAGATGGCCTCGACGGGGCAGACGACGACGCAGGCCGGCTCGAGGTTCATGTCGATGCGGTGCGCGCAGAAGTTGCACTTCTCGGCCGAGTGGTCCTCGGGGTTGATGAAGATCGCGTCGTAGGGGCAGGCCGCGATGCAGGCCTTGCATCCGATGCAGGCCTGCTTGTCGAAGTCGACGATGCCGTCCTCGCGCGTGAACATCGCGGCGGTCGGGCAGGCCGCGACGCAGGGCGCGTCGACGCACTGGTTGCACCGCGTGACCTGGAACGAGCGCCGGACCTCGGGGAACAGCCCGACGTCGACGGACTTCACGTAGGTGCGGGAGACGCCGAGCGGGACCTCGTTCTCGGACTTGCACGCCGTCGTGCAGGCGTGGCACCCGATGCACCGCTCCTGGTCGATGATCTTCGCCATCCGGACCGGCCGGTCGGCGTCGGTCGCGGCGCCGGCGAACGGCAGCGGTGTGCGGAGCTCGGTCACGGGGCCTCCCTCGTCCTCCCCCGGTCCCCATGGTCACACGCGGGGGGCGGTGCGGTCAAGTGCTTGCGCAGGCCCGCGAGCGCGGGCCCTGCCGCGGCGGCGCCCGAGCCGGGTCGGGACGTCACCCGGCGAGCATCCGCTGGCGGCGGCCGAGCTCGGCCCGCAGGATCCCGCGGAGCGCCCCGATCGTGTCGATCAGCTCCGGGTAGCGCAGCGAGTAGATGACGTTCGGTCCCTCGCGCTCGCCGTCGACCAGCCCCCGCTCGCGGAGCACCGCGAGGTGCTGCGAGACGTTCGCGACGGTCGCCCCCGCCAGCTCGGCCAGCCGGCCGACCGAGGCCGGGCCGGCCGCGAGCACGTGGAGGATGACCAGGCGCTTGGGGTCGTTCAGGGCCCGGCAGAGGGTCGCCGTCAGCTCGGTCAGCTCGGCCCGGAGGGCGTCGTCGACGGGTTCCACGGGCCTCCCTCCACGGTCCGGCGCCGCGGCACCGTAGCGCCGCCGGGCCCCACGGGTCCTTGCCTTGACACGGACCCGCCGAGCGGGGACCATGACGCCGCTTGCGCGCTTGCGCGAGCGGGGGTGGGAGCCCCCGTCGGGGGATGTGGGTCGCACGGCGGCCCGGGAGGTCAGGGAGATGTCGGAGAGCGGCGTATCGACCAAGCCCGAGGACGGCATGGTCATCGTGTGCTGGTCGGGCGAGATCGACAAGGTCTGGCCGCAGATGATCCTCGGCACCACCGGCGCCGCGTACGGCATGGACGTGACGCTGTTCTGCACGTTCTGGGGCCTGTTCACCCTGAAGCGCCCCGAGGTCGGCATCACGGGGGACAACTGGATGACCAAGATGCTCGGCGCGTTCAACAACGAGCGGCTCAGCCACCTCAACTTCGGCGGCGCCGGCCCGAAGATGATGCGGAGCATCGCCGACCGGCACAAGGTCGCCCCGCCCGAGGAGCTCCTCGCCACCGCCATGGAGCTGGGCGTCCGCCTGGCGCCGTGCCAGATGACGATGGACCTGATGGGCCTGAAGCGCGAGGACCTGATCGACGGCATCGAGGAGCCGCTCGGCGCGGCCGCCGCGGTCTCCCGCATGCAGAACGCGAAGATCAACCTCTTCATCTGACCCGCACCCACGGCCGCGCCGAGCGGTGCGGCGGATCCGAAGGAGCACCCATGTCCGACGTCGCGAAGACCCTCGACGCCAGCGGGCTCGCCTGCCCGATGCCCGTCGTCCGCACCCGCCAGGCCATCGATCAGATCGAGAGCGGTCAGATCCTCGAGGTCATCTCGACGGACCGCGGCTCGCTCCAGGACATCCCGGCCTGGGCGGAGTCGACCGGGAACGAGCTGGTCGAGAAGGAGGACGCGGGGGACCGCTTCACCTTCCGCATCCGCAAGGCCTGACCCGACCGCACGTCACGGCCGCACGTCGAGGAGCCGCACCGATGATCGAGGTCATCACGCTCGAGACCCCGTCGCTCGGGGACCGCAGCTACGTCGCGCACGACGGCTCGAGGGCCGTCGTGGTCGATCCCCAGCGGGACATCGACCGGGTCCTCGACGTGCTGCACGAGCGGGGGCTCGACGTCACGCACGTCCTCGAGACGCACGTCCACAACGACTACGTCACCGGCGGCCTCGCGCTGGCCCGGATGACGGACGCGGTGTACGCGCTGAACGCCGACGACGCGCTGGCCTTCGACTTCCACGGCCTGCACGACGGCGACCTGCTCGAGAGCGGCCTGATGCGGGTCCGGGCGCTGCTGACCCCGGGCCACACCCCGACGCACCTGTCCTACGTGCTCTCGGACGCCGAGGGGAACGACCTCGGCGTGTTCACCGGCGGCTCGATGCTGTTCGGCACGGTCGGCCGGCCGGACCTGATCGGGCCGCACATGACCGCCGAGCTGGCGGCGAAGCAGTACCACTCGGTGCGGCGCATCGCCGACGAGGTCCAGGACGCCGCCCAGGTCCACCCGACGCACGGCTTCGGCAGCCACTGCTCGGCGACCCAGGCCACGAAGCCGTCCTCGACGATCGCGGCCGAGCGGACCGACAACCCGGCGCTGGTCAAGTCCGAGCAGGAGTTCCTCGACGAGCTGTTCGCCGGGCTGACCCCCTACCCGACCTACTACCGGTACATGGGCCCGGCGAACGCGGCCGGCCCCGCCGCGTTCGACCCGACGCCGCCCGACGAGTTCGACCTGGACCGGGTCGTCGCGCTGCTCCGCGAGGGCGCCTGGGTCATCGACCTGCGCAACCGCAAGGACTTCGCGGCGTCGTTCCTGGCCGGCGCGGTCAACGCCGAGCTCCGCAACGACCTCCCGAACTACCTCGGCTGGATCGTGCCGTTCGAGGAGCACCTCGTGCTGGTCGGCGACGACGCCGAGGTCCTGGCCGAGGCCCAGCGGATGCTGGCCCGGATCGGGTACGACCGGCTGCAGGGCCGCATGATCGCGGCGCCGGGGACGTTCGCCGGGCACGAGCTCGAGCGGACCATCCGGGTCGTGCGGTTCGACGGCCTCGAGGGCGTCGCCCCCGAGGACCGGACCGTGCTCGACGTGCGGGACACGTGGGAGTACGTCACGGGCCACCACCGGGACGCGCTCCACATCCCGTACCACGAGCTGCCCGAGCGGGTCGACGAGGTGCCGCGCGGCCGGACGGTCTGGATCTACTGCGCGACCGGGGCCCGGGCGACCATCGCGGCCTCGTTCATGGTCCGCAGCGGGTACGACGTCGTCCTGATCGACGACTTCTGCCTCCCGGGGGACGTGCCGGGCGAGACCCTGGTCGGCGCCGGCGCCTGACCGCGGTCCTCCCCCCGACGCTCACCGCCGAACGGTAGTTGCGCCTGCAAGGACCCCCGGTACGCTGGGCCGTCCCCACCCCGGAGGCCCGCCGTGCCCGCCGTCACCGTCGACGACCTGCTGACCCTGCCGCGCGTGCCGCGGCCCGACGTCGCGGTCGCCCGTCCCCGACCGGTCCGGTCGATCACGACCGCCCCGCGCGGGTTCGAGGGCGAGGGGTTCCCGGTCCGCCGCGCCTTCCACGGCGTGGACCTGACCGACCTCGACCCCTTCATCCACCTCGACCAGATGGGCGAGGTCGAGTACGCACCGGGCGAGCCGAAGGGCACGCCGTGGCATCCCCACCGCGGCTTCGAGACCGTGACCTACATGCTGGACGGGACGCTCCGGCACCAGGACAGCCACGGCGGCGGCGGGCTGATCACCGACGGCGACACGCAGTGGATGACCGCCGGCTCGGGCCTGCTGCACATCGAGGCCCCGCCGGAGGAGGTCGTCATGAAGGGCGGCCTGTTCCACGGCTTCCAGCTCTGGGTGAACCTGCCCCGGTCGAAGAAGTGGTCCGCCCCCCGGTACCAGGACCTCGGTGCCGGTGACGTGCGGCTGCTGACCTCGCACGACGGCGGGGCCCTCCTGCGGCTGATCGCGGGCGACCTGGGCGGCGTGACCGGACCCGGCGCGACGCACACGCCGATCGTGCTGGTCCACGCCACCGTCGAACCCGGCGCCGCGGTCACGCTGCCGTGGCGGCGCGACTTCAACGCGCTGGTCTACACGCTGGCCGGCCGCGGCACCGTCGGGGCCGAGCGCCGCGCCGTCGAGATGGGCCAGCTGGCCGTGCTCGGCGCCGGGGACACCGTCGAGCTCGCGGCCCACCCGTCGCAGGAGACGCGGGCGCCGAAGCTCGACGTGCTGCTGCTGGGCGGGCTGCCGATCCGTGAGCCGGTCGCCTGGTACGGGCCGTTCGTGATGAACACCCGGGCCGAGCTGCAGCAGGCGTTCGACGACTTCAACGCCGGGAAGCTCGGCCGCATCCCCGCCCTCCACGAGGGTGGGAACGTCGTCCCCGACGGGGCCTGACCCCCGCCGTCCGGACACGCGACCGGGGGGCCGGCCGCAGCCGACCCCCCGGTGCGGTGGGAGGGGCGAGCCCTCTCGGCGCTCAGGCGAGCGCCGGGGACCGGCTCAGCCGCAGCACGACCCACCCGAGCCCGGCGACCGCCGCACCCATGACGATCGCGAACAGGCTCAGCGCGTAGGCCATCAGGCCGAGGTTCAGGACGGTGATCAGCGAGGTCGCGTCGATCCAGCTGGCGCGGGCCGCGTTCGGGACCATCACCTGCTCGCCGCTCTCGTCGAGGACCGTGTTCCCGTCGGCGTCGACCGCGGGGACGGTCCGGGGCATCTCCGAGTAGCGCAGGCCCTCGGTCCGGTTCAGCTGGTGCGTCTCGATGATCGAGGCCTGCGACCACAGCGACAGCGGACCGTCGACGGTCGCACCGGCGATCGGCGCGTCGTCCGGGGTGGTGATGTTCTCCTTCGCGGCGGTCTGCCACGTGTAGACCATCCCGACGAGGCCGCCGAGAACGGAGCCGAGGCCGACGACGACGGCCAGCACGGCCGCGATCACGAACGAGCGGGAGGCGGTCGCCGCCGCGGTGGCGGTCCCCGTCCGCTCCGGGGTCATGGTGCTCATCTTCCCTGTCCCTTCTCGCGGCCCCTCGGCCGCCGGGTGCTCGCGACCCGACGGGGTGCCTGGTCGCTTCGGGAGGGAGTCTCGTCCGCGGGGCGTCGCGGGGGGCCGGGCGGAGGGCACCGGTCCGCGGGACCTCGGCGGCGGGCGGACGGGCCGGAGGTCCCTGCCGTGACCGGGACCTCCGGCGGTCAGGCGACCGTGACGCCGAGCAGCGAGCCGACGAGGAACCCGAGGACCCCCGCGCCACCGCCGACCACGAGCATCCGCAGACCCGAGCGCAGCGGGTCGGCCCCGGTCAGGCGGGTCAGCAGCGCCCCGGCGAGGAACAGCGACCCCACGCTGAGGACCGAGCTCGACGCGACGGCGGCGAGGTCCGTCAGCAGCACGAACGGCAGCAGCGGGACGGCGCCGCCGAGGACGAACAGCCCGGCGTTCGCGAGGGCGGCCCGGACCGGGTCGGCCGCCCGGCGGGGCCGGACCCCGCGGGCCTCGAGCAGCTCGCGCTGGAAGCGGACGCTGACGTACTCGCCGGCCCCCATCGAGAGGGCGCCCGAGACCATGCCGGCGACCCCGGCGATCAGGACGGCCTCGGGACTGATGCGCGCCCCGGCGACGCCCATCACCAGCCCGAAGGTGCTGACGATGCCGTCCTGGACGCCGAACACCGCGGCCCGGAGCGTGTTCGCGAACCCCTCGTGGGCGTCGTCCGACATCATCAGACCTCGTCCACCGGGCCGGGGCTGGGATGGAGCTGGAGAGGGGATTCGAACCCCTGACCTGCCGCTTACGAGGCGGCTGCTCTACCGACTGAGCTACTCCAGCGAGCCGCCGGAGGGTAGCCGCGGCCCCCGGGCCGGCCCGCGGCCGTAGGCTCGGCGCGCGACGCGCCGGGCCGGGGGGCCGGCGCCGCGGGGGGGACCGTGCGACCGTTCGACGCGCCGCGCCCGGCGTCCTACGCGCCGCTCCCCCCGCCGATCGGCCCCGCCCGCGCGCGTCGGACGGCCCTCCCGCCGGGACCGCGGTCGCGGCTGGGGCTCGGCCCGCTCCTGCGGTTCCAGCGCGACACCCCCGGCTTCCTGATGCGGCTGCGCGCCGAGCACGGTGACGCCGCCGCGTTCCTCCTGGGCCGTCAGCTGTTCGTCGCCGTGTTCGCCCCCGCGATGGTCCACGACGCGCTGGTCGCGCGCCAGCACGACCTCGTGAAGGGCGTCGGGTTCGCGCGGATGCGGCTGGTGCTGGGCGAGGGGCTGCTCACGAACGAGGAGCCGGTCCACCTCCGCCACCGTCGGATGATGCAGGCCCCGTTCCACCACTCCCGGCTCGACGGCTACGCGGCGCTGATGGCCGACCTCGCACGGGAGGAGGTCGACCGGTGGCGTCCGGGCGGGGTCGTCCGGCTCGCCCCGGCGATGATGTCGCTGACGCTCGGGATCGTCGCCCGGACCCTGTTCGGGACCGACGCCCGCGCGCACGCCGGCCGCATCGCGGCGGCGATGGACGTCGCCATCGACCGCATCGAGCGGACGATGCTGCCCGGGCTCGACCGGCTGGACGGGCTGCCCCTGCCGTGGTTCCGCGCGTTCCGACGCGCGTCCGACGACCTCGCGGAGGTCGCCGAGGGGCTCGTCGCCGAGCGGCGGGCCCGGGCCGCCGCGGCGGCCGACGGCACGGCCCCCGTCGACGTCGCGACCGCCCGGCGCGAGGAGGACCTGCTCGGCCTGCTGCTGGCGCTGCGGGACGAGGACGGGTCGGCGTTCAGCGACGACGAGGTCCGCGACGAGGCGCTGACCCTGATCCTCAGCGGTCACGAGACGACGGCGAACGTCCTGACCTGGGCGTTCTCGTACCTCGCCGCGCACCCGGGGGCCCGCGACGCGCTCGAGGCCGAGGCCGACGCACAGGACTGGCTGGTCACCGGCCGCGCGCCGACGGTCGCGGAGCTGATGGCCGCACCGGTCGCGGGCTGGGTGCTCGACGAGACGCTCCGTCTCAGCCCACCGGTCTGGGTCGCGCCCCGTCGCGCCGTCGTCGACACGGAGCTCGGCGGCGTCCCCGTCCCCGCCGGTGCGCACGTCCTCGTCAGCCAGTACGTCACGCACCGCGACCCCGCCCACTTCCCCGACCCGGAGCGGTTCGATCCCTGGCGGTGGCGGGACGGGCTGGAGCGCCGCCTCCCCCGCGGCGCGTACGTCCCGTTCGGCGGCGGCACGCGGCGCTGCCTCGGCGACCAGTTCGCGCTGCTCGAGGGGCGAGCCATCCTCCTCGCGGCCGCGCGCCGGGTCCGGCTGGAGCCGCTCGACCCGGCCCGACCGCTCCCCGCCGCGCAGCCCCGCGCCACCTACCGGGCCCGCGGTCCCGTCCCGATGCGGGTGGTGGCCCGGACGCCCAGTCGGACGCCTCAGGCGGCCGCGCGGACGTAGAGCGCGACCGAGACGGCCATCAGCAGCCGCTCGAGGTGCAGTTCGGGCGCACCGTTGCGGTCGAGGGCCGCCCGGCACCGCCCGACGGCGGCGAGCGCCTCGAGGAGGTCCGCCGCGGGGAGCAGCGCCGCGTCCCGGGCCAGCAGGTCCGCCGCGTCGTCGGCGATCAGCGCCTCGACCCCGGCACCCGCCGAGAGCGCCAGCAGGTCGCGGAGGTGCGCGGCGAGGTCGTCGAGCAGCACGCGCAGCGCGCGCTGCTCCTCCGCCCGCTCGATCCGCTCGTCCCGCTTCTCGAGCCGGGCCCGGACGCCCGGCGGCCAGCCGCGGCTGCCCTCGACGCCGTACGCCTCCTCGAGGGCGGCGCGGGCCGCGGCGTGCCGCTCGGCCAGCGCCTCGCGCCGC
>JAFMLG010000044.1 GCA_017852335.1 Actinomycetota bacterium
CCGGGTCCGGCCCGACCGCGACCCGGAGCGGGGGCGGCCCCTCGGCCGCCGGCGGCGGGGCGGCGCACCCGGCGCCGAGCACGACGAGCACGGCGCCGACCGCGGCCGGCACCCGTCGCGGTCGTCCTCGTCCGGGGGTCACGGGGGGAGGCTGCCATACCCTCGCCCGTCCGGCGCGCGGCCGGCCCGACGTCCGCGCGCGGCCCGTCCCGCCCCCGCGGAGGAGCGCCCGTGCCCCGCCGCCCCCGCCCGTCCCGCGCCGCCGCGGCGCTGGCCCTCGCCCTGCTCGTGACCGCCTGCGGGGGCGGCTCCGACCCCGCCGCGCCGGACACCGTCGCCGATCCGGGCGCCGCCGACCTCGAGCTCGCGATCGCCCCGGCGAGCTTCGACGTGGCGGTCGGGACCGGACGCCGGCTGCTCCTGGCCGTGTTCACCGCCGACCGCGAACGCGTCGCGGGCGGGACCGTCCGCGTCCGACTCGGCCACCTCGGCGCGGAGGCCGGCGGCACCGCGGCGCTCGGCGCGCCGGTCACCGCGACGTGGCTGCCCGTGCCCGGCCTCGACGTCGCGGCCCCGGCGACCGGACCCGACGTCGTCTCGGGCGGGGTGCTGACGGGCGTGTACGACGCCCGCGTCGACCTCGACGCGGCCGGGTACTGGGGCGTCCTCGTCGAGGCCGAGCTGACCGACGGCCGGACCGCGCGTGGTCGCGCGATCGTGCCGGTCCTCGCCGAGCCGGCCGCCACCGCCGTCGGGGACCCGGCGCCGGACGTCCCGAACGTCGTGACGGCCGACGTCCTCGCCGGGACCGCGCCGGCCGCGGAACTGGACTCGCGCCTGCGGAGCGCCGACGAACCGGACCGGGCCGCGGTGCTCCATACGACGCGGATCCCCGAGGCGCTCGCCGAGGGCCGACCGCTCGTCGTCGCGGTCGCGACCCCCGTCTACTGCCAGAGCCTCGTCTGCGGCCCGCTGACGGAGCACCTGACGACGCTGGCCGAGCGGTACGGCGACCGGGCGGCGTTCGTCCACGTCGAGGTCTGGCGGGACTTCGCGGCGCAGGAGCTCAGCCCCGCCGCCGCGGCCTGGATCCGCACGGAGACCGGCGGCAACGAGCCGTGGGTCTTCCTCGTCGGCGCCGACGGCCGGGTCGCGGCCCGGTGGGACAACGTCCTCGACACGGTCGAGCTGGAGGCGCTGCTCGCGGCCCTGCCGCCGGACGCCTGAGCCTCAGCGTCGCCGCCGCAGCTGCGGCGGGAGCAGCCGGACGTCCTGCGCCGAGAGCCGCTCGCCCCGCGCGCCGGCGCGGAGCGCGCCGCGGACCGCCGCCCCACCGACGACGACGGCCTCGACCCCGATGCCGAGCAGCAGCGCCGCCCCGGCCAGCTCGGCGAGGCGGGCCGGGCGCGGCCCCCCGGTCGCGGACCCGGCGACCAGCCAGACGGTCGGGACCGCGACGACGAGCAGGACCAGCCACCGACGCAGCCGGCGCCCGACGGCGGCGTGGTCGACCAGACCGCCCCCGGACCCGCCCCCGCCGGCGGTCATCGGTCCGGCTCGCCGAGGTCGATGCGCAGCAGCCCCAGCACGCGGGAGATCTCGCGCGTGATCGCGTCCGTGTCCAGCGGCAGCCGGACGTCGTGGGCCGGGAACAGCTCGAGCTCGGCGACGTCGCTGGGGCTGGTCCGGAGGTCGCGCTCGACGAGCGCCCGCCCGAGGTCGCAGTGCCAGGTCAGCACGACGTGGTCGTCGTAGTCGTGGAGCATCAGCGTCAGGACCCGGTTGAAGGCGAGGTCCCACCGGCGCCCGCCGCGCCGGCTGGAGCCGGCCAGCCGGAAGCCGAGCGACTCGAGCTCGTCGTCGAAGGTCGGACCGCCGGTCACGGGGTCCGGGCCCGCTCGCGCGCGAGGGCGGCGTCGGCCGCGCCGGCGGTCCAGCCCACGACGCTGAGCTCGGAGATCGCCGCCCCGCGCGCCGCCGTCCCCTCGAACACGCGGTCGATGCGGAGCGAGACGCGCGTCGTCAGCTCGGGCCGGGGCAGCTCCACGACCTGGGCGGCGAGTCCGATGTCCAGCAGGTCCACGCGGTAGCTGCGGCCGCCGTCGAACGTGAGCGTCGCCGTCAGGAGCCGGTCGCTCCGCTCGTACGCCTCGTTCGAGCGGTGGTCCCCGTTCCGGAGCTCGACGCGGCGGACCCAGGCCGGGTCGGTCAGGGTGAGGTCGACGACCTCGCCGGCGCCGCTGTCGTCGACCGGTGCGCCGATCCAGGCGGTCGCGACGTCGCCGTCGATCAGGTTCAGCGCCGCGACGTCGCGGTCGAGGACGCCGGCCACGGTCGTGGTCGTCGCGACCGCCCCGACGTCCAGCAGCAGGGGGGGACCGGGGTACCCCGCGGCCAGCAGCACCGCGGGCTCGAGGCGGGCCGGCGGGGCGAACGGACCGACGCCGAGCAGGCGGAGCGGTCCGGCGACCAGCGCGACGGCGAGGACCGCCCCGCCGAGGACCTGGAGCGCGCGCTCGCGGCGGCGACCGCTCCCCCGGCGCCGGCCCCCGTCGGCGACGGGCTCGAGCGCGCCCGACCACACGGCGTGGGGACGGCCGGTGTCCAGCTCGGCGGCGCAGGCCGCGCAGAGCAGCCGATCGGCGGCGTTGGCGCGGCGGCAGACCGGGCAGGGGACCGCCGCACCGTCCACCGGGAGCGCGACGACGTCGTGCGCCGGCGCCGCGGGGCGCACCGCACCCGCTCCGGGGACCTGCATGCACGGCCTCCCGCCGGGCGCTCCCGGCTCCGGCGCGTCCCGTGGCAGCGTAACGCCGGGCCCCGGCCGGGGGCGGTCCGGCGCCGCGTGCTAGCGTCGCCGCATGCCCGCCCACCGCTCCTTCGCGTGGCCCGGGGCCGGTCACCTCCGGACCCGGGGCCGCTCCGTGAGGACGCGCTAGGACGGCGCGGGACACCGCAGCGGAGAGGCCCCGGGGACGTCCCCGGGGCCTCGGACGTCCGGCCGCCCCCACCCCCGGACCGAGGTGACGACGTGACGAAGGAGGACGCGTCCATGGTCGTGGTCATGCGCGCCGGATCGACCCAGGACGACGTCGACCGCGTCGTCGACGCGGTGACCGGCGTCGGGGGCGAGTGCTTCGTCTCCCGTGGCCGCCACCAGACGATCGTCGGCCTCGTCGGCGACCTGACCCAGTTCGCGGAGCTCCCGCTGCACGCGTTCCCCGGCGTCGAGGACGTCATCCGCGTCAGCCGTCCGTTCAAGCTGGTGTCCAACGACGCCCAGCCGCGGCCGTCGACCGTCACCGTCGGCGACGCCGCGATCTCCCGCGACACCGTGACGCTGATCGCCGGGCCCTGCGCCGTCGAGACGCCCGAGCAGACACGCCGCGCCTGCGAGCTGGCCCGCGACGCCGGGGCGACGATCCTGCGCGGCGGCGCGTTCAAGCCGCGGACGTCCCCCTACGCGTTCCAGGGTCTCGGGGAGTCCGGCCTCGAGATCCTCCGCGAGGTCTCCCGGGACCTCGGGCTGCCGTTCGTGACCGAGGTCGTGACGCCGGCCGACGTCGAGACGGTGGCCCGCAGCGCCGACATGCTCCAGGTCGGGACGCGGAACATGCAGAACTTCCAGCTCCTCAAGGAGGTCGGGCTCGCCGGCCGACCGGTCCTCCTGAAGCGCGGCATGACCGCGACGATCGAGGAGTGGGTCATGGCGGCCGAGTACATCGCCCACACCGGGAACCTCCAGGTCGTGCTGTGCGAGCGCGGCGTCCGGACCTTCGAGCCGATGACGCGGAACACGCTGGACGTCTCGGCCGTCCCGGTCGCCCAGTCGCTGACCCACCTCCCGATCGTGATCGACCCGTCCCACTCGGGCGGGAAGCGCGACCTCGTGCTGCCGCTGATCCGGGCCGCGATCGGCGTCGGCGCCGACGGCGTCATCGTCGACGTGCACCCCGAGCCGGAGCGGGCGCTCGTCGACGGACCGCAGGCACTGACGGCCGAGGACATGGCCGAGCTGCGGTCGACGGTCACGACCTTCGCCCGGGCGGCCGGCCGGCGGGTCGCGACGCCGGCGACGCGCGGCCCGGTCGACCGCGCCGGTTGGGGCGCCGCCGCCGACTGAGCCGTCCTCCGGTCCGCCGGTCCGCCCGTCCGCCGGTACGCCGGTCAGCCGAAGAACACCTCGGCCGCCCGGTACAGCTCGGGCGGGACGGTGTCCGGGCCGCCGGTCGCGTCGGCCAGCGGCCGGAGGTGGACGAGGGGTCGTCGCGACGCGACGAACGTCCCCCACTCGCCGGCCAGCGCGGCCTCGACGGCGCGGACCCCCATCTGGGTCGCGAGCACCCGGTCGGCGGCGTTCGGACGACCGCCGCGCTGGACGTGCCCGAGCACCGTGACCCGGGCCTCGAAGCCGGTCCGGGCCGCCAGCTCGTGGCCGACGACGTGCCCGATACCGCCGAGGCGCGGCCGACCGAACTCGTCCGTCGGGGACTCGGGGACCTCGATCGTCCCGGGCACGGGGCGGGCGCCCTCGGCGACGACGACCACCGAGAAGTCGCGGCCGGTCCCGGCCCGGTACTTGAGGTGCCGCGCGACCGCCGCGACGTCGAAGGGGACCTCGGGGATGAGGATGCTGTCGGCACCGCCGGCCAGCCCCGCGTACGTCGCGATCCAGCCGGCGTGCCGCCCCATCACCTCGAGGACCTGGACCCGGTCGTGCGACTCGGCGGTCGTGTGCAGCCGGTCCGCCGCGTCGGTCGCGACGTCGACGGCCGTCGCGAACCCGATGGTGAGGTCCGTCCCGGGCACGTCGTTGTCGATCGTCTTCGGGACGCCGATCACCGGGACCCCGTCCGCGTGGACGCGACCGGCCGCGGCCAGCGTCCCCTCGCCGCCGATCACGATCAGCCCGTCGAGCCGCAGGACGTCGAGGGTGTCCCGGAGGCGGTCGACCCCGCCCTCCTCGCGGTACGGGTCGGTCCGCGACGTCCCGAGCGCCGTCCCCCCGCGGTGCAGCAGGCCCCGGGTCCAGGCGGTCGTGAGCTCCTCGGCCTCCTGGTCGAGGACCCCCCGCCAGCCGTCCCGGAACCCGAGGACCGTCGCGGCGTCCTGCTCGGCCCGGCGGACGACGGCCCGGATCGCGGCGTTCAGGCCGGAGCAGTCCCCGCCGCCGGTCAGCAGGCCGATGCGTCGCGTCATGGCAGCCCCGTCCGGGTGGCGCCGGGCGGCCGGCGCCGGTCGCGCGGATGCTAACGACCGCCCGGTGTCGTAGCGTCGGGACCGGCCGGACCGCGCCCGGCCACGGTCGGAGGGAGCGCCGATGGAGGCCCGCATCCTCGCCGTCGACGCCGGCACGACCAGCGTCCGCGGCTTCGTCGTCGACGGCACGGGGAGCATCCTCGGCGTCGGACAGCGCGAGTTCCCGCAGCACTTCCCGAGCCCCGGCCTCGTGGAGCACGACGCGGACGAGATCTGGACCGCGACGCTGGCGGCCTGCGGGGACGCCCTGACCGCCGCCGGCACGAGGCCCGACGAGGTCACCTGCGTCGGCATCACCAACCAGCGCGAGACGACGCTGCTGTACGACCGTGCGACGCTCGCGCCCGTCCACCGCGCCATCGTGTGGCAGGACCGACGGACCGCGGACCGGTGCGAGGCGCTGCGGGCCGCCGGCCACGAGGACCACCTCCGCCGCGCGACGGGCCTCGTCCTCGACGCCTACTTCTCCGGCACGAAGGCCGGCTGGCTCCTCGACCACGTCGCGGGCGCGCGTGACCGGGCGGAGGCCGGCGACCTCGCCCTCGCCACCGTCGACACGTGGCTGGTCGCCCGCATGACCGCGGGGACGGCCCACGTCACGGAGCCCTCGAACGCGTCGCGCACCCTGCTGTACGACCTCGCGGCCGGCGACTTCACCGACGACCTCTGCGGGGTCCTCGACGTGCCGCGGGCCCTCCTGCCCGAGGTCCGGGACAGCGCCGGGGCGTTCGGGATGACCGACCCCACCGCGTTCCTCGGCGTCGCGGCCCCGATCACCGGGATCGCCGGGGACCAGCAGGCCGCGCTGTTCGGGCAGGGCGCCTGGACGCCGGGCACGTCGAAGAACACCTACGGCACGGGCTCGTTCCTGCTGATGAACACCGGGACCGAGGCCGTCCGGTCCGACGGCGGCCTCCTGACCAGCGTCGGCTGGCGGCTCGGCGGTGTCGACACGTTCGTGCTCGAGGGCGCCATCTTCGTGACCGGTGCGAGCGTGCAGTGGCTGCGCGACCAGCTCGGCGTCATCGCGGACGCCGGCGAGGTCGAGGCGCTCGCGGCCGAGCTGCCGGACGGCAACGAGGGCGTCTACCTCGTCCCGGCGTTCGCCGGACTCGGTGCGCCGCACTGGGACCCGCACGCCCGGGGCCTGCTGGTCGGACTGACCCGCGGCTCCGACCGCCGCCATCTCGCCCGCGCCGCGATCGAGGCGATGGCGTACCAGGTCACGGACGTCGCCCGGCTGATGGCGGACGAGGCCGGACTGGACCCGGCGGAGCTGCGCGTCGACGGGGGCGCCGCCCGCAACGACCTGCTCTGCCGGTTCCAGGCGGACCTGCTCGGCGCACCCGTCGTGCGGCCCCGCGTCACCGAGACGACGGTCCTCGGCGCGGCGCTCCTCGCCGGCCTCGGGGCCGGCGTCTGGGACTCCGTCGAGGACCTCGCCGGCGTCTGGCACGCGGAGCGCACCTTCGCCCCCACGATGGACGCCACGACCCGCACCCACCTCCTCGGCGGCTGGCACGAAGCGGTCCGCCGCAGCGGGGGCTGGGCCCGCGTCGTCAGCGGGGGGACCGCATGAGCGTCCCCGCCGACGAGGCCGGCTGGCGGGCACGGCTGGACCCCGCCCGGTTCCACGTGCTCCGCGAGGCCGGCACCGAGCGGCCGTTCACCGGTGCGTACTGGGACGAGTGGCGGGCCGGGACCTACCGCTGCGCCGGCTGCGGCACGCCGCTGTTCCGGTCGGAGACGAAGTTCGACGCCCACTGCGGCTGGCCGAGCTTCAACGCCCCGGTCGACGCCGACGTCATCGACGAGCACGCCGACCGGTCGCTCGGGAGGCTCCGGACCGAGGTGCGGTGCGCGACCTGCGACGGACACCTCGGCCACGTCTTCGAGGACGCGCCGGACCAGCCGACGGGCCTGCGGTACTGCATCAACTCGCTCGCGGTCGAGCTCGAGGCGGACGACCCGCCGGCGCCGTAGCGCCCGGCCGACGCGGCGCTCAGGCGATGTAGACCTCGCCGTCCCCCTCGCCCTCGTCGCCGTCGAACGGACCGGTCTCCTCGGGGCGGCGGGCGACGTCCCACTCGGTGAGCGCGTTCAGGGTCCCCGTCGGCGGCAGCGGCAGGGCCTCGTCCGGATCGACGTCGCCAGACTTGACGTGCGCCGCGTACTCGTCGACGTACTCCTGGCCGCTGAGCCGCATGATCTCGTACATCAGCTCGTCCGTCGCGGACCGCAGCACCAGCGGGTCCTCGCGACGGTCGCGGTACCGCGACAGGTCCAGCGGCGCGCCGAACCGCAGGCGGATGGGACTGCGTCGGATGACGCGCCGGTCCTGCGGCATCGCGAGGTCCGACCCGACGATGCCGACCGGCACGATCGGCGCGCCGGCCTCGAGCGCCATGCGGACCGGACCGGTCTTCCCCCGGTACAGCCGCCCGTCGGGGCTCCGCGTCCCCTCGGGGTAGATCCCGAGCAGCTGCCCACGACCCAGCAGCTCCACCCCCGCACGGAGGCTGGCGTCGCCGCGATCACCGCCCTCACGGTGCACCGGGACCACGCCGGCGCCCGCGACGAGCCACCGCGTGCGGGCCGAGTCCCAGTAGTCGGCCTTGCCGAGGTAGTACAGCGGCCGCGGCAGCGAGAGCGCCAGCACGATCGAGTCGACGAACGAGAGGTGGTTCGCGGCGATCACGGCCGGGCCCTCGGTCGGGACGCGGTCCACGTCCTCGGCCTCGACCCGGAAGTAGGGCATCACCACCGGAGGGAGGGCGCGCCGGAGGAACCGGTACAGCGGCGGCGCCCCGCGCATGCCCGCCACGCACGCCCCCCGGCCGGTCGGTCTGGGTCCGTCGGTAGCCTACGGCTGTCGGGTCGGGCGAGCGTCCCCGCCCGCGCCCGGGGGCAGGGATGGCGAAGGACCTCGGCACCTGGGCCCCCGAACAGGCCACCGTGCTGGTCCAGGTGCTCCAGGGGGCGGGCCTCACCCCCGACGCGAAGCGGACCCGGGCCGGCATCGTCGTGACCGTCCCGGACGCGCAGGCCGACGTCGCCGTCCGGACGCTGGCGGAGAACATGGACGCGATCGCGGACGCGGCGCGGTCCCGGGCCGAGGCGCGACGTCGGCGCAGCCGCGAGGCGCGGACGGGCGGCGCCCCGCGCGGCGACCGACCGGGACCGCTCCCGACCGAGCGACTGCTCGGAGCCGCGCGACCGATCGTCGTGCTCCTCGTCGGCCTGCTGGTCCTCAGCGCCGTGGCCCGCATCAGCCCGGCCCTGGCGCTCGTCGGGGTCGGCGTCGGGGTCTACCTGTTGGGCCGGCGCCAGGAGGGTGACGGCCCCGGGCGGTGACGCCCGGGCCGGTGACGCCGGGACGCGGCGGACCTCAGGTCGCGGAGGCGACGCCGAGCGCCTCGAGCAGGAACGCCGTCTGGACCTCGAGCAGCCGCGCCGCGACGACGGGGTCGCCGGCCATGTGGGTCGCGGCGGTCAGCGGCAGGAACCGGAACGGGATCCCGGCGGCGAGCAGCGCCTCGGTCAGCCGGAGGCTGTGGGCGGCGAGCACGTTGTCGTCGGCCAGGCCGTGGACGACGAGCAGCTCGGGCCAGCCCTCGGGACCCGGCCTCCCCGGTGCGACCAGCCGTCCCTCACGGTCGAGGACCGAGGAGCGGCGGTACGCCTCGGGGTCCACGTCCGGGTGCCCGAGGTACCGCTCGGTGTAGTGCGTGTCGTACAGCGTCCAGTCGGTCACCGGCGCACCGACGACGGCGGCGCGGATGCGGTCGGGGTGCCGCAGCGCGAGCAGGGCGGCGAGGGTCCCGCCGTAGGACCAGCCGCGGACCCCGACGCGACCGAGGTCCAGACGTGGCTCGAGACGCGCCGCGGCGTCGAGGGCGGCCAGCTGGTCGGCGACGGCCGGCCCGGCGAGGTCCCCGCGGACGGCGTGCTCGAACGCCGGCCCGCGCCCCGGCGTGCCCCGACCGTCGACGACGAGGACGGCGACGCCGTGATCGGCGAGCCACTGGGACCCGACGTGGGCGGCGCGAGCGGCGAGGACGCGCTGCGCGTGGGGTCCCCCGTACGGGTCGAGCACGACCGGGAGCGTGCCCGGATCGGCCTCCGCCGCGTCCGCGGGCAGCAGCAGGACGGCACGGAGGTCGAGGGGACCGAGTCGCAGCGGACGGACCCGGACCTCGACCCCGGTCGGGGCGGGCACGGCGGGGACGACCGTGACGGTCCCGGTCCGCTCGACCTCGACGCGCGGATGGTCGTGCGCCAGGTCGGCGCGGTGGTGCACGAGCACCTCGGGCCGCCCGTCGGGACCGCCCACCGCGATCGTCCGGTGCAGCCCGGGCCGCGCGTGCAGGTCCCGGACCCCGACGGCGCCGTCCCCGACGGGGAGCACGACCTCGAGGGTGGTGACGGACGTCGGATCGTCGGTCGAGGCCGCCACGAGGACCGTCGCCACCCCGTCCGGACCGGCGTCCTCGGCCGGCCGCAGCACGGCCAGCACGTCGCGGACCTGGGTCCCCGGCGGCGTCACCGCCTCGCCGTCGCGGCAGAGGGCCCGTCGGGACCCCTCCCCCTCCCCCACGTCCTCGACCGTGAGCAGGGCCCCGCCGTGCGCGTCACCGAGCAGCGCCGGGGCGCCCGCGACCAGCTCGACCCACGGCGCGCCGACGATCCGACGCGACGAGCGACCCACGCCGTCGTCCCCGACGGTGAGGACGTGGAGGGCCGTCTGGTCCCGCGGCTGCACGCCGACGAGGAGGGGCCCGGTCTCCCAGGAGACCCGGGCGACGTAATGGGCGTCGTCACCGGCGGCCCCGAGGTCCACGTCGGTGCGCGCGCCCGTCGTCACGTCGACGACGGCCAGCGCGACGTCGGCGTCGGGCGTGCCGGCGAACGGGTACGCCAGCTCCCGGGCCGGCTGCTCGGGCCGCGAGGGGTCGGCCAGCCGCGCCCGCCGCACCTCGCGCTCGTCGACCCGGGCGACGACCAGGCGGTCCCCGTCCGGCGACCACCACATGCCCCGCGGCCGGCCCATCTCCTCGGCGGCCGCGAACTCGGCCCGACCCCAGGCGACGCCGTCCTCGGCGAGGAGCCGGCGCAGGGTCGGTGCCGGACCCGTGTCCACGACCGAGACGCCGTCGTCGTGGTGGAGCGCGACGTGCCGACCGTCCGGTGAGGTCCGCGGATCGAAGACGGTGACCCCGAGGTCCGGCGACCGCGTCGCGCCGGTCGCGAGGTCGAGGAGGTGCAGCCGACCGCCGAGCGCGAACGCGGCCACGCGACCGGCCCGGTCGACCGAGACGTCGGTGATCCCCCCGGCCTGCTCGCGGAGCCGCTCGCGCCGGTCCCGCTCCTCGGGCGGGAGGTCCGCGTCCGTCGCCCCGCCGAGGTCCCGCGCGTCGACCAGCCGGACCAGTTCGCCGTCCGGCCCGAGCCGCCAGAGATGGGTGACCGGGTCCTCCCCGCCGTCGCTGCGGAGCACGAGCACCGTGCGGTCCCCGGCGGGTCCGACGGCGCGCACGCCCCGCGGGAGCCCGAGGGTGAACCGGCGTGACCGCGCCGAGCGGAGGGGGAGGTCGCTCACGGGGCGGCGTCGAGCGCGGCCAGCCCGGCCCCCAGCAGGCCGGCGTCGTCACCGAGCGCGGCGACGCGGACCGGCGGGACGACGCGGCGGTCGCCCCCCAGCACGCGCGCGGCGAGCGCCGCCGTGGCGGCCGGCAGGACCCACGGCGCCGCCGCCGTGCCGAATCCGCCCCCGACCACGACGACGTCGGGGTCCAGGACGTTGACGAGGGTCGCGAGCGCCACGCCGAGCCACCGCCCCGCGTCGCCCAGCAGGGCGACGGCCCACTCCTCCCCCGCGGCGGCGGCCGCCACGACCCCGACGGCGTCCAGCGACCGAGCGCCCGGCACGCCCCGGGCCGCGGCCGCGGTCGCGGCCCGGGCCACCGCCTCCCCCGAGGCGTACCCCTCGAGCGTGCCGCGGATGCCGCTCGGGGCCTCCCGGCCCCCGTCCTCCACGATGACGTGGCCGAGCTCGCCCGCGAGCCCGTGCGCGCCGACGAGGAGCCGACCCCCGCTGACGACGCCACCGCCGACCCCCGTGCCGAGGGTGACGAGGACGACGTCGTCCCGGCCCGCCGCCGCACCCAGGCGGTGCTCGGCCAGCGCCGCCGCGGTCGCGTCGTTCAGGACCGTGACGCGACGTCCGGTCGCGGCCGCGACCAGCGTCGCCAGCGGAAGGTCGGCGACGCCGACGTTCGGTCCGTAGAGGAAGTGGCCGTCGGGCGCGACCAGCCCGGCCATCCCGAGCCCGAGCGGCAGCGCCCCCGAGGGGTCGACCGCCGCCGCGGCGGCCGCGAGGTCCGCGACCAGCGTCGCGCCGTCGTCGGTCCGGGAGCGGTCGCGCCGGACCTCGCCGCGCAGGCCGTCCGGGCCGACGACGGCCGTCCGGAGGTGGGTCCCACCGACGTCGACGCCGACGGCGACCGGACCGGTCACGGGACGCGGCCGGCCGCGACCGCGACCGCCAGCTCGAGGTGGTCCTTCAGCGCCTGGAGGCCGTCACCGAGCGCCCGCACGACCCGGCCGCCGCCGCGGCCGCGGGCCGCCACGAGGAGGTGGACGACCGTGCCGTCCGCGACCGGTTCGAGCCACCACTCGGCGTCGGCGTCGACCCCGGCGCGCAGCGCCGCCCGCAGTCCGCGGTCGTGGCGCCAGCCGTCCACGACCGCCCGGCACCGCAGGCCGCGGCGGCCGACCGGGAGGCGCAGATGGTGGTGGTCGGCCGGCGCGGCGACCCCGCCGGTCCCCGTCCCGACACCGTCGCGGCGGTCGTCACGGCGGGTCCGGCACCCGGGCCACCACGCGTCCCAGCCGTCGACGTCGGTCAGCACGGCGTACGCGACCCCCACCGGTGCGCGGACCAGCACGGCCAGCGCCTCGGTCCGGACGCTCACGTCCCCGTCGCGGCGGCGACGAACGCCAGCACGCGTTCCTCGACGAGATCCGCGTCGTAGTCGAGCTGCGGCACGTGGTACGACCGCTCGCAGGAGAGGCGCTCGACCGTCGCACCGGTCAGGCCCGCCGCGATCGCGTCGCCGTTCGCCGGATCGACCGAGTGGTCCCGCGGCGAGGTGACGACGAGGACGGGGCACCGCACCTCGGACAGGCCGCGACGCACCCGGGGCAGCTGCGTCATCAGCGACCGTGCGGCCCGGGCCGGGACCCAGGCGTACGCGCCCTCCTCGACACCCGGACGCGCGATGTCGTCGGTCGGGAGCCCGGCGGCGTCCCTCGGGACGTACGGCACGAGGTGCTGCAGCGCCGGAGCCAGCCGCGCCAGCAGGCCCGTGCGGTCGAGGACGATCGCGTTGATCGCGACGGCGCCGGCCAGCGGCACGGGTGACGCCGCCGCGAGGTCGAGCGCGAGGGTCCCGCCCATCGATTGCCCCACGACGACCACGTGGTCGCGCCGCGCCGACAGGGTCGTGACGGCGTGCTCGACGCGGCCGCGCCAGTCCGCGTAGGTCGTCCGCGCGAGGTCGCGCACGGTGGTGCCGTGACCCGGCAGCAGGGGGACGTCGACCGCGTACCCGGCGGCGGCGAGACGCTGGCCCAGCGGCCGGGTCCCACGGGGGTTCGCGGTGAAGCCGTGCACGACGACGACACCGACCGCCGCCCGCGCGCCGTGGCCCGGCGACGACCAGGGCTCCGCTCCCTCGACCGTCACCCGCACGTCCATCCGCGACCTCCCCGCCCGACGCTACCCCCGCCCGTAGGCTCCGCCGCGGGCGGACCAGCGGGACCGGAGGCACGGATGCCGACGCGGGGCCGCGCCGTGGCCACGCTCGCCCTCGGGGCGGGCCCGGCCGGCGTCGGCTGGGCCCTCTCCGACGCGCTCCGCGTCTGGCTCCCGTCGCTCGTCGTCGGGGTCGGCGAGGGCGGCGGCGTCCCCGCGATCGGCGCGGCGGTGGCGGTCGTCCTCGCCGCCCCGGTCGTGACCGCCGTCGCCGTCCTCCGGGTGCCGCCGCGACTGCTCTGGCTGCTCGGCGGCGCGACGGCGCTCGGTGCCCGGCTGGCCCTCGCGACCACGACGGGGGGGCCGGCGCAGCTCGGGACGGCGGCGGTCGCCGTCGCGGCCGGCATGGCCGCCGTCGTCGCGCTCGCCGCCGGCTCGCCGCGCGGGGACGTCGCCCGCGCGGGGCTGCTCGTCGGGGTCGCCGGCTCGTGGGGGGTGCTGGCCGCCCTCGACGGGGTCGACCTCGCCTGGCGGAGCGGCGCCGCGTCCCGGCTGGCCACGCTGACCCTCGTCGCGGCGTCCGGCCTGGCCGTGGTCCGCACGGCCCGCCTGCTCGACGCGGCCCGCGGTGCCGCCGCACGCCCCTGGGCGCTGGTCGGTCCCGGCCTGGCCCTGGCCGCGATCCTCGGTGCACCGGCGGGACGCGTGGCCGTCGCGACCGCGTGGCCGGCGGGCCGGGTGGGCGCCGTCGCCGTGGCGCTGCAGGCGCTGGCGGTGCTGGCGGCGCTGGCGGCGGTCCGACTCGGCCCGCTGACGGCCGGTCCCGCCGCCGCCGTGCTCGTGCTCGGTGGGACCGCGGTCGCCCTCGCCCCGACCTCCGTGACCGCGGTCCTCGGTCAGGCGGCCGTGATGATCGGGGTCGGCGCGGCGTTCGGCGCGGGCCCACGGGGACTCGCGACCGGCCCGGTCCGTCGCGCCGTGCTCGCCGCCGGCGCCTGGGTGGCGTTCGCCGGCGTCGTCCTCGCGCACTACGCCGGCTTCTCGACCCCGCTGCCGTGGCAGCCCGAGGTGGTCCTGGTCGCGACCGCCGGACTGCTCGCGGCCGCCAGCCTCTCGGGGACGGTGCGCGCCGCCCGGCACGGCCGCGAACCGGTCCCGGTCGGACCCCTGGCCGCGGCCGTGCTCGTGCTCCCCGTCGCGGCCGCGCTCGCGCTGGCCGCGGGGGTCCGACCGGCCGGCGACCCGGGGACGGGGGCGCCGGACGAGCTCCGCGTGGCGCTCGCGAACGTGCACCTCGGTCTGGACCCGGCCGCACGGCACCGCGGTCCGGAGCTCGGCGCGACGCTGGCGGCGCTGGACGCCGACGTCGTCGTCCTCAACGAGGTCGACCGTGGCTGGTACGTGTCCGGCGCACCGGACCTGCTGGCGACGTACGCCGCGGCGACCGGCATGACGGCCGTGTTCGGCCCGGCGGCCGACCCGATCTGGGGCAACGCGGTGCTGACCCGACTGCCGGTGCTGGAGGTCGCCCGCGAACCGCTCCCGGCCGGGCGCGACCCGCTGGCGCGGTCGGTGCTGACCGTCGTGCTCCAGCGTCCCGGTGGGGACCGGGTCGCGATCGTCGCGACGCATCTCTCGGACGTCGACGTCCAGGGCGACACCCGGCTGCCGCAGGCCCAGGCCGTCGCCGGCATCGCGGCGCGCCTCCGCGAGCGCGGCCTCGACGTCCTGGTCGTCGGCGATCTGAACGCCGCCCCCGGCGATCCCGCGCTGGCCGTCCTCGAGGACCTGCTCGCGCGGGCCCTGCCCGACAGCGTCCGGACGTTCCCGGCCTCCTCGCCGCGTGTCCAGATCGACCACGTGCTGGTCCCGCCGACGTGGACGGTCACGACCGCACGGGCGGTGAACACCGGGCTGACCGACCACCGGCTCGTCGACGTGCTGCTGCGGCCGCCGGCCGAGGACGCGGCGGCGGACGACGACACCGCGGACGACGACACCGCGGGGACGTCCGGGGACGGCGCCCCGACCGCCCCCTAGA
>JAFMLG010000077.1 GCA_017852335.1 Actinomycetota bacterium
GCGGTCGCGGCCGTCGGCGCCGACCCCGCCGCCGGCTGAGCGGCGGCGTCGGTGGAGCTCCTGGCACCGGACACCCTGGTCGCCGTGACCGCGGCCCTCGTCGCCGTGGTCGCCGCGCTGGTCGTCGGCCGCCGGCGCCGCGGCGACGGGACGCCGGGCGCGGCGCCCGACGCGTCGCCGGTCGACGCGCCGACGCCCGACGTGACGGCGGAGGTGGCGCCGGACGTCGCGCCGACGCCCGACACGCCGACGGCGGACGCGCCGACGGGCGACGTCGCGCCCGCTCGGGGGCTGGCGGGACGGCTGGCCCGGACGCGGGCCGTCGTGTCCGGCGCGGTGGCGGACCTCGTCGGGGCCGGGCTCGATGACGCGGCCTGGGAACGGCTCGAGGAGGCGCTGCTCGCCGCGGACGTCGGTGTCGCGGCCGCGACCGACCTGGTCGCAGAGGTCCGGCGCGAGGCCCGGGCCCGCGGGGCGCGGGACGCCGCCGCGGTCCGGACGGTCCTCCGCACGGCGCTCGTCGCCGAGCTCTCGACCGGCGACCGCGACCTCGCCCACCGCGCGGACGGCACCACCGTCTGGCTCGTGACCGGGGTGAACGGCTCGGGGAAGACCACGACCGTCGGGAAGCTCGCCGCGCGCGAGACGGCGGCCGGTCGCCGCGTCGTCCTCGCGGCCGCCGACACGTTCCGCGCCGCCGCCGCCGACCAGCTCGGCGTCTGGGCCGACCGGACCGGGGCCGAGCTGGTCCGCGGGGCCGAGGGGGCCGACCCGGCCTCCGTCGCCTACGCCGGCGCCGAGGCCGCGGCCGCCGCCGGTGCCGACCTGCTGATCGTCGACACCGCCGGACGCCTGCAGAACCGCCGCGAGCTGATGGACGAGCTCGGGAAGGTCGCCCGCGTCCTGGCCGGCCGGGCCGGCGGCGTCGACGAGACGCTCCTCGTGCTCGACGGGACGGTCGGCCAGAACGCCGTGACGCAGGCCGAGGCGTTCACCGCCGCGGTCGGCGTGACCGGTCTGGCGCTGACGAAGCTCGACGGCAGCTCGCGCGGCGGGATCGTCGTCGCCGTGCAGCGGCGGCTCGGCCTGCCGGTGAAGCTCGTCGGCGTGGGGGAGGACGTCGCCGACCTGCTGCCGTTCGACCCCGTCGCGTTCGTGGACGGGCTGCTGGCGGAGTGAACCGCCGCGCCCGGGGCCGGTCCGACCCCCGTCGGTAGCCTCACCGCGCCCACCACCGCGGAGCCCGCGTGTTCGACGCCCTGCAGGAGCGCCTCGGCGCGGCGCTGGACGGTCTGCGCGGGCGCGGTCGCCTCGACGCGGCGACGCTGGACGCGGTGCTCGGCGACGTCCGGCGGGCGCTGCTCGAGGCCGACGTCGCCGTCGCCGTCGCGCGCGGGATCGCCGACCGGCTGCGGACCACGCTGACCGACGTCGATCTCCTGCCGGGCGCGGATCCGCGGCAGCACGTGCTCCGCGCCGTCGGCGACGAGCTGCGCCGGGCGCTCGGCGGCGAGTCGGTCGCGCTCGACCTCGCGGCCCGTCCGCCGGTCGTCGTCGTGCTCGCCGGGCTCCAGGGCGCGGGGAAGACGACCGTCGCGGGCAAGCTGGCCCGGCTGCTGCGGACGCAGGGCCGGCGACCCGTCCTCGTCGCCTGCGACCTGCAGCGCCCGGCCGCGGTCGCGCAGCTCCGCGTCGTCGCGGAGGGCGCCGGCGTGCCCGTCATCGCACCCGCCGAGTCGGGTGACCCCGTCCCCGTCGCCCGCGACGCGGTCGCGGGTGCGGCGGCGGCCGGGCACGACACCGTCATCATCGACACCGCGGGCCGGCTCGGCGTCGACGAGGAGCTGCTGGCCCAGGCCGGCGCGATCGTCGACGCCGCGCTCGACGCCGGCGGCAGCGTCCGGACGCTGTTCGTCATCGACGCGATGGTCGGGCAGGAGGCCGCCGCGGTCGCGCGGGCCTTCGTCGACGCGATCGGCGTCGACGGCGTCATCCTCTCGAAGCTCGACGGCGACGCCCGCGGCGGCGCGGCGCTGAGCGTCCGGGAGGTCACCGGCGCACCGATCCTGTTCGCCTCGGTCGGGGAGCGCGTCGAGGACCTCGAGGCGTTCCACCCGGACCGGATGGCGTCGCGCATCCTCGGCGGCGGTGACCTCGCCACGCTCGTCGAGCGTGCGGAGGCGGTGACCGACGCCGCGGCGGTCCGCGACGCCGAGCGGGCGCTGGCCGAGGGGACGTTCGGGCTGGACGACCTGCTCGAGCAGATGCAGACGATGCGTCGGATGGGGCCGCTCTCGGGCGTCGTCGGGATGATCCCCGGGATGGGCGGCATGGCCGACGGCGTCGACGAGCGCCGCCTGGTCCGGGCCGAGGCGATCGTGCGGTCGATGACCCCGGCCGAGCGGCGCGACCCCTCGCTCCTGAACGGCCGGCGCCGACGGCGGATCGCGGCCGGGTCGGGGACCGAGGTCCCCGAGGTGAACCGGCTGGTCAAGCAGTTCGAGCAGCTCCGCCAGCTGATGAAGCAGGCGGCGGGCGCGGCCGGCGGGCCCGGGGGTCGCCGCGGCGCGAAGGGCCGCGGGAAGGGCGCGAAGGGCGGACGTGCGGGCGGCGCGGGCTCGCAGCGCGCGGCCGCGCAGGCGCAGGCGGCGGCGCTCCGCGGGCTGACCGGCG
>JAFMLG010000078.1 GCA_017852335.1 Actinomycetota bacterium
CGTCCCCGCCGAGCCGTCGTCCGTCGTGAACTGCAGGCTGGTCGCGGCCCGCTTCGCCTCCATGCTCCGGAGCAGCTGCTCCTCGGTGGCGGCGCCGACGATGAGGTCGACACGGTGCCCGGCCGCGGCCAGCACCTCGGCGAGGTGGTGCATCGGGGCGGCGCCGTACCCGCCGCCGACGAGCATGCAGCTGGCGGGGCGGACCGGCATGGGGAACGGTCGGCCGAGCGGGCCGATGAGGTCGACGACGTCGTGGGCGGCGACGTCGCCGAGCCAGGCGGAGCCGGCGCCCTCGGCGCCGACGACCAGGTCGATCGTCCCGACGCCGGAGCCGGTCAGCGCGGCCCGCGCGATCGAGAGCGGCCGGCGCAGCAGCGTCCCGGGCGCCTCGACGGCGACCTCGACGAACTGGCCCGGCCGGGCGCGCTGGGCGACGGGTCCGGCGGCCAGCGTCAGCACCGCGTACGGCCCGGCCCGTCGTCGGGCGACGACCTCGGCCCCGACGCGCAGCGCCCCGTCGACGTCGGTCCGGCCCTGGACCTGCCCGGCGCGCAGCCGGCTCACGCCCCGACCCCCGCGGCGGCGTCGGCCTCGACGGCCCGGCGCGCGAGGTCGGCGTGCCGCTCCTGGAGCGACCGCACCGTCAGGTCGCCGCGCTGGACGGCCTCGACGCCGAGCAGCGCCGCGCCCATCCCGGCCAACGTGGTGACGCAGGGGACGCCGTGGCTGACCGCCGCCTGCCGGATCGTCTGACCGTCGCCGCGGGCCCGCTCACCGAAGGCGGTGTTCAGGACAAGGTCGATGCGGCCGGTCCGCAGCGCCTCGAGGATGGCGTCGTCCCCGTCCGAGACCTTCCCGACGCGCTCCGCCGGGATCCCGTGGCGGGCCAGCACGCGGGCGGTCCCCTCGGTGGCGAGCAGCCGCAGCCCGAGGTCGGTCAGGCGCCGCGCGACGAGGACGGCCGCCCGCTTGTCGCGGTCCGCGATCGAGAGGAACACGGTCCCGCCGGCCGGCAGCCGCTTCGAGGCCGTCCCGGCCTGGGCCCGCGCGAACGCCGCCCCGAAGTCGTCGGCGACGCCCATGACCTCCCCGGTCGAGCGCATCTCGGGCGTCAGCGCCGGGTCGACGCCGGGGAACCGCTCGAAGGGCAGGACCGCCTCCTTGACGGCGACGTGCTCGAGCAGGTCCGGGTCGAAGCCGTGCGGCGGCAGCACGCCCTCGGCGCGCAGCTCGGCGAGGGTCGCACCGGCCGAGACGCGGGCCGCGGCCTTCGCGAGCGGCAGCCCGACGGCCTTCGCGACGAACGGGACGGTCCGCGAGGCCCGCGGGTTCGCCTCGATGCAGAACACCTGCTCGCCGCGGACGGCGTACTGGACGTTCAGGAGGCCCCGGACGCCGAGCTCACGGGCGATGGCGCCGGTCAGCTCGGCGACCTCGCGCTCGACGGCGCGTGACAGCGTGATCGGCGGGACGGCGCAGGCCGAGTCACCCGAGTGGACGCCGGCCTCCTCGATGTGCTCCATCACCCCGCCGATGAGCACCTCGTGGCCGTCGTACACGGCGTCGACGTCCACCTCGACGGCCGCCTCGAGGAACCGGTCGACGAGGATCGTCTGGTCCCCCGCGGCCTCGAGGGCCTCCGTGACCATCCGCTCCAGCGAGTCCGGGTCGTCGACGATGCGCATCGCCCGCCCACCGAGGACGAACGACGGCCGGACGAGGACCGGGTACCCGACGCGTCCGGCGACCTCGCGGGCCTCCTCCACGGTGCGCGCGGTCCCCCCGGCCGGCATGCGGCCGCCGATGCGGCGCATGACCTCGGCGAAGGCGCCGCGCTCCTCGGCCTGCTCGATCGCGTCGGGCGAGGTCCCCCAGATCGGCACCCCGGCGGCCTCGAGGCCGCGAGCCAGCCGCAGCGGCGTCTGCCCACCGAACTGGACGAGCACGCCGTCGGGCCGCTCGCGGTGGACGACCTCGAGCACGTCCTCGAGGGTGAGCGGTTCGAAGTAGAGGCGATCGGCGGTGTCGTAGTCGGTCGAGACCGTCTCGGGGTTGCAGTTGACCATGATGGTCTCGAAGCCAGCGGCGCCGAGGGCCTGGACGGCGTGCACGCAGCAGTAGTCGAACTCGACGCCCTGCCCGATGCGGTTCGGGCCCGAACCCAGCACCACCACCGCGGGCCGGTCGCGCGGCGCGACCTCGTCCTCCTCGTCGTAGGTGGCGTAGTGGTACGGCGTCGTCGAGTCGAACTCCGCGGCGCAGGTGTCGACGGTGCGGAACACCGGCCGGATCCCGAGCCGGTGCCGCAGCGCGCGGACCTCGTCCTCGGACGCCCCGACCAGCCGTCCGAGCAGCGCGTCACCGACGCCGTCGCGCTTCGCCTCGCGCAGCAGCGCCCCGTCCTCGGCCTCGAGTCCCGCGGGGCCCGCCGTGGCGACGCGGGCGTGCAGGCCGCTGAGCGCCGCCATCTGGTCGACGAACCAGGGGTCGTACGCGGTGCGCCGCGCGACCTCCGCCGCGTCCCAGCCCCGGGCCAACGCCTCGGCGACGGCATGGATGCGGCGCGGGGTCGGCCGGTCGAGGGCCGCACCGAGCGCGTCGTCGTCGAGGTCCAGCCGCGTCCCGCCGAACCCCACCGTGCCGTCCTCGAGGCCGCGGAGCGCGCGGTGCAG
>JAFMLG010000045.1 GCA_017852335.1 Actinomycetota bacterium
CTCCGGACCCCATCCTTACCATGGATGTGCTCTGCCGACTGAGCTACCAGGGCGTGGTGCGGCGGTGGAGGGTAGCGGCGCGGCCCGTGGGGCCTGCGCCGACCGGTGGGCCTACGGCGTCGGCACCCGCGGCCGCCAGGCGGGCCGCCTGGCCTCGTAGGCGGTGATGTCGGCCTCGTGCTGGAGCGTCAGCCCGATGTCGTCGAGCCCCTCGAGGAGGCACCGCCGGGTGTGGTCGTCGATCGCGAAGGTCGCGGCGACCCCCTCCATCCCCTGGGTCCCCTCGATGGCGATGGTCCGGGCCGCGAGATCGACCCGGCACCGGACGGTCGGGTCCTTCGCGACCAGCTCGAAGGCCCGGCGGACCTCGGCCTCGGGCAGCTCGACGCAGAGCACGCCGATCTTCCCGCAGTTCGTCCGGAAGATGTCGGCGAAGCTCGGCGCGACGATGACCCGGAACCCGGCGTCCTCGAGGGCCCACGGCGCGTGCTCGCGGGACGACCCGCACCCGAAGTTCCGGCCGGCCAGCAGCACCTCGGCCCCGGCGTGCTCGGGTCGGTTCATCGGGAACTCGGGCTTCGGGGTGCCGTCCGGTTCGTAGCGCCACTCGGCGAACGCGAACGGCCCGAACCCGGTCCGCTCGATGCGCTTCAGGTACTGCTTCGGGACGATCTGGTCGGTGTCGACGTCGTTCGCGTCGATGGGGCAGACGATCGAGTCGACCGGCGCGAACGGCCTCATGCCGCGACCTCCCTGACGTCGACGATGCGACCGGCGATCGCGGCGGCCGCGGCCATCGCCGGCGAGGCCAGGTGCGTCCGGCCGCGGAACCCCTGCCGCCCCTCGAAGTTCCGGTTCGACGTCGAGACGCACCGCTCGCCCGGCTTCAGCTGGTCGGGGTTCATACCGAGGCACATCGAGCAGCCGGGCTCGCGCCAGTCCATCCCGGCGGCGATCAGCACGTCGGCGACGCCCTCGGCCTCCGCCTGCGCCTTCACGAGTCCGGAGCCCGGCACGACCATGACCTCGAGGCCGTCGGCGACGCGCTTCCCGTCGACGACGCGGGCGACCTCGCGGAGGTCCTCGATGCGGGCGTTGGTGCAGGACCCGATGAACACCTTGTCGAGCTTGAGGGCACCGAGCTCCTCCCCGCCCTCGAGCCCCATGTACTCGAACGCGCGGGCCCACTGCTTCCGCGTGCCCTCGTCCGGCGCGTCGTCCAGGGTGGGCACACGCTGGCCGACCTTGATGCTCTGGGCGGGCGTCGTGCCCCAGGTGACGGTCGGCGCGACGTCGGCGGCGTCGATTCGGACCGTGCGGTCGAACGTCGCGCCCTCGTCGGTGGCGAGGGTCCGCCAGCGGGCCAGCGCCGCGTCCCAGAGGTCGCCCTGCGGGGCGAGCGGCTTGTCCTTGAGGTAGGCGAACGTCGTCTCGTCGGGCGAGACCAGCCCGGCCCGCGCGCCGCCCTCGATCGACATGTTGCAGACGGTCATCCGCCCCTCCATCGAGAGGTCGCGGATCGCCTGACCGCGGTACTCGATGACGTGACCGACGCCGCCGTCGACGCCGATGACGCCGAGGATGTGGAGGATCAGGTCCTTCGCGACGGTCCCCGGCGGCAGCGACCCCTCGACCTCGATGGCCAGCGTCCGCGGCGGGTTCTGCGGCAGCGTCTGCGTCGCGAGGACGTGCTCGACCTCGGAGGTGCCGATACCGAAGGCCAGCGCCCCGAACGCGCCGTGCGTCGCGGTGTGCGAGTCGCCGCAGACGATGACCGCGCCGGGCTGCGTCAGGCCGAGCTCGGGACCGATGACGTGCACGATGCCCTGGTTCCGCATGCCCATCTGGTAGAGCGTGATGCCGAACTCCTCGGCGTTGCGGCGCAGCGCCTCGAGCTGCGCGGCCGAGAGCTGGTCCTCGAGGGGGAGCTCGCCGTGGACCTGGGCCGGCAGCGTCGGCACGTTGTGGTCCATGACGGCCAGCGTGTGCTCGGGCCGGCGGACCCGTCGGTCGGCGGCGCGGAGCCCGTCGTAGGCCTGCGGCGAGGTCACCTCGTGGGTCAGGTGGAGGTCGACGTACAGCAGGTCCGGGCGGCCCTCCTCGCAGCGGACGAGGTGCTCCTCCCAGACCTTCTCGATCACGGTGCGCGGACGGCTCACGCGGGTCCTCCGGCGGGGTGCGGTGCTTCGGCGGCGGGGAGTCTAGGCCCGGATCGCCACTAGCATCCCCGCGCGGCACGTACGCCCCGGGACCCACGAGCGCAGGAGCCGGCATGGCCACCATCTTCCACGACGCCGACGTCGACCACGACCTCGTCCGGACCCGGCGGGTCGCGGTCCTCGGGTACGGCAGCCAGGGCCACGCCCACGCGCTGAACCTCCGCGACTCCGGCGTCGACGTCCGGGTCGGCCTGCGGCCGGGATCCCGCAGCCGCGCCGTGGCCGAGGAGCAGGGACTGAAGGTCCTCGACACGAACGACGCCGCGGCCGAGGCCGACCTCGTCGTCCTCCTCGCCCCCGACACCGCCCAGAAGGCGATGTGGGAGGACGGGCTCCGCGAGACCCTGACCACGGGGAAGGCGCTGCTGTTCGGGCACGGCCTGAACGTCCGGTACGGGCTGATCGCGCCCCCGGAGGACATCGACGTCCTCCTGGTCGCACCGAAGTCGCCCGGTCACATGGCCCGCCGCTCCTACGAGCAGGGCCAGGGCGTGCCCGGCCTGGTCGCCGTCGAGCAGGACCACTCCGGGACCGCGCTCGAGCTCGGGAAGTCGTACGCGGCGGCGCTGGGGCTGACGCGAGCCGGCGTGCTGCTGACCACGTTCACCGAGGAGACCGAGACCGACCTCTTCGGTGAGCAGGCCGTGCTGTGCGGCGGGATCAGCCACCTCATCCAGGCCGGGTTCGAGACGCTCGTCGAGGCCGGCTACCAGCCCGAGGCGGCGTACTTCGAGTGCCTCCACGAGGCCAAGCTGATCATCGACATGATCTACGAGGGCGGCCTGTCCTGGATGCGGTACTCGGTCTCGGACACGGCCGAGTACGGCGACTACCTCTCGGGTCCGCGGGTCATCGGCGACGCGTCGAAGCAGGCGATGCGCGACATCCTCGCCGAGATCAAGGACGGCACGTTCGCCCGCACCCTCGTCGCCGACGTCGAGAACGGCGGCGCCGACCTGCTGGCCCGGCGCCGCGCCGGTCGCGACCACCAGATCGAGCGGGTCGGGCGCGAGGTCCGGGCGATGATCCCGTTCATCGACGAGCCGACGTTCGACTGAGCGCGGCGGCACCACCCACCGGCGTGGCCCTCCGACCCCGCGGGCGGGGGACCCGGCCGTCCGGCGGTCAGTCCGCGCAGGCCGCGCGGCAGGCCTCGAGCGCCTCGCCGAACGAGCCGGCGCGCCACAGGGCGCTGCCGACGACGAACGTGCGGGCTCCGGCCCCGTGCGCACCGGCGATGGTCCCGGGGCCGACCCCGCCGTCGATCTCGAGCTCCCACTCCCCCTCGAACCCGTCGAGGAGGCGGCGGGCCTCGGCGACCTTGGCCTCCATCGCCGTGAGGTAGGCCTGCCCGCCGAAGCCCGGCTCGACGGTCATGATCATCAGCACGTCGGTCAGGGGCAGCAGCCACCGCGCGTCCTCGAGCGGGATCCCCGGCGACAGGGTCACGCCGACGCGCATGCCGGCCTCGCGGATGCGCTCGCACGTCCGCCACGGGTGGCTCAGCATGTCCGGGTGGACCAGCGCGGTCGTGCATCCGGCCGCCGCCACCCGCTCGATCAGGTCGTCGGGGTCGCGGATCATGAGGTGCGCCTCGAACGGCACCGTGGCGTGCGGCCGCGCCGAGGCGATGACCGCGGGGCCGAACGTCAGCGACGGGACGGCGATGCCGTCCATCACGTCCCAGTGGATGCCGTCGATCCCGGCCGCCTCGAGCCGGCGGACCTCGCCCCCGAGGTCGGCGAGGTCGGCCGTGAGCATGGAGGCGACGATGCGGATCACGCGGCGACGCTAGCAGCGGGGCCCCGCGGACCCGGGGCGGGACGGCGAGATGAGTAGCGTCGATCCCGGCGCGGGCACCCCGCGCGGACGACGACGGGCGACCGGGGGCGGCACATGGCGGGGGACCGACTGGTGGGCCGGGCGGTCGTCACCACCCGGTCCTTCGGGAGCGGCGACGCCGACCCGGAGGGACTGCTGACGGCCGCCGGACTCGAGGTCGTCCGGGCGGACCCGTCCCACGACCCCGCGAGCCTCGAGGCGGCGCTGGCCGGCGCGGTGGCCTGGATCGCCGGTGTCGGTCCGATCGGTCCGGCGCAGCTGGACCACGCGCCCGACCTGCGGGTCGTGGCCCGGTACGGGGTGGGGGTCGACGCCGTCGATCGGGCGGAGCTCGCGCGACGGGGCGTCGTGCTGACGAACACGCCCGGCGTGAACGCGGAGACCGTGGCCGACTTCACGCTGCTCCTGATGCTGGCCGCGCTGCGCCAGCTGCCCCTCTCGCTGGCGGGGACCATGCCACCGCCGCTCGCCAGCCGCGAGCTCGGTGCGATGACGGTCGGGATCGTCGGGCTCGGGCGCATCGGCCGGGCGGTCGCGCGTCGCGCCGCGGCGTTCGGCGCCGCGGTCATCGCTCACGACCCGATGCTGACCGTCGGGGCGCCGCTCCCCGACGATCTGCCGGGAGCGGCGGCCGGGCTCGAGGACCTCGTCGGACGGTCCGACGTGCTGACGCTGCACGCCCCGGCGCTGGGCCGGCCGCTCCTCGACGCGGCGGTCCTCGCGCGGGTCCGACCGGGGCTGGTCCTCGTGAACGCCGCCCGGGCCGAGCTGATCGACGACGCCGCGCTGGCCGCGGCGCTCGCGGACGGCCGGGTCGCCGTCGCGGCGCTCGACGCGCACGGGGTCACCGCGGGGTCGCCGCTGGAGGGGCTGCCCGGGGTGCTGCTGACGCCGCACGTCGCCGGGCAGAGCCGCGAGTCGGTCGACCGCATGGGGATCACCGCGGCGACCGACGCCCTGCGCGTCCTCCGCGGCGAGGCGCCGCAGCACCCCGTCCCGCCCGACGCCTGACTGCGCACGACGACGCCCCGGCCGGGGGCCGGGGCGCGGGTGGTGGGAGCAGGATTCGAACCTGCGAAGGCTGAGCCGCCTGATTTACAGTCAGGTCCCTTTGGCCACTCGGGCATCCCACCGGGGTCGCGCAGGGTACGCGCCGCGCGGGGCCCCCGGGACCGTCGGAGGGGCCGCCACTACCTTCACCGACCCCGACCGCCGACCGGGCCCCGACCGCGGCCACGGCACCGCGAGCGGCCGGACCGCGTCCCGACGAGGAGCCCGCCATGGCCGAGTCCAGCTTCGACGTGGAGGCCGGCGTCGACCGCCAGGAGGTCGACAACGCCATCAACCAGGCCGCCCGGGAGGTCGCGACCCGGTTCGACTTCAAGGACACCGACACCCGCATCGAGTGGGCCGGCGAGACCGGCATCGTCGTCGAGTCCGCGTCCGAGGACCGTGCCCGGGCGGCCCTCGAGGTGCTGCGCGACAAGTGCGTGAAGCGGAAGGTCTCCCTGAAGGCCCTCGACGTCGCGGACCCGCGGGAGGTCGGCGGCGGTCGCTGCCGGATCGACGTGACGCTGGTGACGACGATGCCGGCCGACCTCGCGAAGCAGCTGGTCAAGGACGTCAAGGCGTCGAAGCTGAAGGTCACACCGACGAACATGGGCGACCGCGTCCGCATCGCCGGGAAGTCGAAGGACGACCTCCAGGCGGTGCAGGCGATGATCCGCGAGGCCGACCACCCTGCCCCGCTCCGCTTCACGAACTACCGCTGACGCCGGCCGACCGGTGCCCGAGGGTCACACGATCCACCGCCTCGCCCGCGACCACGCCGAGTGGTTCGCGGGCCGGCGCGTCCGGGTCTCCTCACCGCAGGGGCGGTTCCTCGGCACCGCGGACCTCGACGGCCGGCGCCTGGTCGCGACCGACGCGTACGGGAAGCACCTGCTGCACCGCTACGAGGGCGGCCGGTCGGTCCACGTCCACCTCGGGCTGTTCGGGAAGGTCCGCCATCACGCGCTGGGGCCGCGCGGTCGACCACCGGCACCGCGGGACACCGTCCGGTACCGGGTCGTCGGCGCCGGCCACGCCATCGACCTCGTCGGTCCGACGGCCTGCGAGCTGTTCGACCCGGCGCAGGTGGAGGCGCTCGTCGCCCGCCTCGGACCCGATCCGATCCGCGACGACGCCGATCCCGAGCGGGCGTGGGTCAAGCTACAGCGGCGGCGCAGCGGGATCGGCCGGGCGCTGATGGACCAGTCGGTGCTGGCCGGGGTCGGGAACGTCTACCGGGCCGAGGTCCTGTTCGTCCACGGCCTGCACCCGGACGTCCCGGCGGACGCCGTCGACCGGGAGACCTGGGAGGCGATGTGGACGACGCTGGTGTCCTGGCTGCGCCGGGGCGTGCGGGAGCGCCGCATCATCACCGTCGATCCGGCCGAGGTCGGCGTGCCCCGGTCGCGGATGCGCCGCGCGGACGCCACCTATGTCTACAAGCAGGAGCGGTGCCGCCGTTGCGGCACCGAGGTCCGGCGGTACGACCTCGCCGGCCGGTGGGCGTACGCCTGCGAGACCTGCCAGCCGCCACCGGGACGGCCGCGGCGCGGCGGTAGCGTCCGGGGCCCCCGCGGAGGACGCCGACGTGGCTGACCGGCTCGAGCGCCTCGCGCGCGCGGGGATCGACCTGCTCCGCGGCCGACGCGGCCCCGCCCTCCCCCCGAAGACCGTCCTCGTCGAGCAGGCCATCCGCGGCATCATCGGGAAGGCCGGCCTCGACGGCGACTACCTCGAGTTCGGCGTGTTCCGTGGGGACAGCCTGGCCGCGGCGTGGCGCGGCGCCGTCGCCGGCGGACTCGACGGGATGCGGTTTCTCGGGTTCGACAGCTTCGAGGGCCTGCCCGACGCGCACCGCGAGGCCGAGGCCGGCCGGTGGCCTCTGGGCGCGATGGCGGTCGGCGAGGAGGCGGTCCGCGCGAACCTCGCCGAGCTCGGCGTCGACCTCGGACGGGTGACGCTGGTGCCCGGCTACTACGACCGGGTCCTCGACGACGCGCTGCGGACGCGGCTGGGGCTGACCCGGGCCGCCGTCGTCTACCTCGACTGCGACCTCTACGACTCGACCCTGACCGCGCTGCGGTGGGTGACGCCGCTGCTCGCGACCGGGACGCTGCTCGCCGTCGACGACTGGTTCACGTTCGGGACCCGACCCGGCGCCGGCGCTCGTGCCGCCGTGATGACGTGGCTCGCGGAGGACAACGGGTTCACGCTGGTCCCGTTCCGCTCGGCCGGCCTGAACTTCGAGGCGTTCTTCGTCCAGGCCGCCGACGACGTCGGCCCGATGACGGTGCGGTGAGCCCGCTCCTCCGTCGGACCGTCATCGCCGTCGCGGTCCTCCGCTACGCCGTCCCGATCGCCGCGATCCCCGCCATCCCGTTCCTGATCGCCGCCGACCGGCTGGGCCTGCTGGTGCTGCTCCGGCCCCAGAAGGAGTTCCTGCTCCTCTCCGGGGCGGCCCTGGCACGGACCGGCGCGCCATCGGTCGCCGTGCTCGCCGCCGCGTACGCACCCCTGATGGTCGCCGCCGTCTGGGCGTTCTTCGCCCTCGGACGGATGTTCCGACCGGCGCTGGACGCCGGCGAGGCCCCGCGGTGGCTGACCCGGATCCTCCCGCCGCAGCAGCTCTCGGTCGCCCGGCGCGTCCTCGCGCGCCGCGGCCCGGTCATCGCCGTGCTCGGCCGCCTGGCCGCGCTGCCGCCCACCGTGATGGCGGCCGCGGCCGGCGCCTCCGACGTCGACGGCCGTCGGTACCTCGCGGCCGACCTCGTCGGGGCCGTGGCCTCCTTCGGCCTGATGGTCGGGCTCGGGATGGCCCTCGGCGACGCGTACGACCGCTACGGCGTCTGGATCACGGTCGCGGGACTCGTCGTGCTGGCCGGGCTCGTGGTGCTGCTGACGCGCTGGGTCCAGCGCGAGGCGGCGCTCGCCGAGGAGGACCCGTCGTCCGACGACGGTGCGGTCAGCGGCCCAGGGCCAGCGTGACGACCGAGGTCGTGTCGGTGACCAGCGCCGGCAGCACACCGAGGACCACGGTCAGGGCCGCGAGGCCGACGACGACGAGCGAGAGGTTGAACCCGGGCTGCGGGACGGGCGCGCCCTCCGCGGGCGCCTCCATCCAGATCCCCCGGATCAGCCGCAGGTAGTAGAAGAACGCGATCACCGAGTTCACGACGAGGCCGGCGGCGAGGACCAGTCCGAAGGCGGTCACGTCGACGGTGAGCGCCTCGACGATCGCGAACTTGGCCCAGAGGCCGACGGTCAGCGGCGCGCCGCCGAGCGAGAGCAGGAACACCGTCATCGCCCCGCCGAGCAGCGGCGACCGCGCGCCGAGCCCGGCGTAGTCGGCGGTCGCCCGCAGGCCGCTCCGGCGGGCGACGCCGATGACGACGGCGAACGCGCCGATGTTCATCACCGCGTACGCGACCAGGTAGAGCAGGACGGCGCGGAACGCGGTCTGGTTCACCGCGAGCGAGAGCGCGTCGGTCCCGCCCCGCGCGACGCCGAACGGCAGCAGGATGTACCCGGCCTGCGCCACCGACGAGTACGCCAGCAGTCGGACGACGTCGCGCTGCTGCAGCGCCCCGAGGTTCCCGACGGTCATCGTCGCCAGTGCGACGACGCCGAGGACCGGGGCCCAGGCGCCGGCCAGCGGCGCGAAGGCGGCGAAGGCGACGAGGGTCAGCCCGACGAATCCGGCGGCCTTCGAGGCCACCGCCAGCATCGCGGTGACCGGCATCGGGGCGCCGGCGTAGGTGTCCGGCGCCCAGAAGTGGAACGGGACGGCGCTGACCTTGAACCCGAACCCGACGACGATGAGCAGCACGGCGGCCAGCAGCAGCGGCGTCTCCGACCCGGGCGTCTGGGTCGCGGCGATCGCCTCGGCGATGCCGGTCAGCGACGTCGTCCCGGTGAACCCGTAGACCAGCGACATCCCCAGCAGCATGATCGCGACGGAGAGCACGCCGATGAGGAAGAACTTGAGCGAGGCCTCGGACGAGTAGAGGTCGCGCTTGCGGAGCCCCACCATCACGAAGGCCGGGATCGAGACCGTCTCGAGGGCGACGAACAGCGTCAGCAGGTCCCGGGCGGACGGCATCAGCACCATCCCGAGGAACGCGGTGACGATCAGGAAGTAGTACTCGCCCTGGAAGTACCGGCCCTCGGCGAAGAACCGCCAGCTGATCCCGAGCACGGCCAGCAGCGTCCCGAGGAACAGCAGCTTGAAGGTCAGCGCCAGCGAGTCGATGACGAACGTGCCCCCGAAGGTGCTCCGCTCGTCGCCCCAGAGGCGCAGCGTCAGTGCGATCGCCACGACCGTCCCGGCTGCGGCGACGGGGTTGACCAGCTGCTTCGCCGGGCCGCGCAGCGACAGGTCGGCGGCCAGCACGACGAGAGCCGTGACGGCCAGCGCGATCTCGGGCCCGAGCGCCCCGAAGTCGATGGCCATCAGCCGCCCATGCTGCGCAGCAGCGCCGTGACGGCGGCGTCCTGCACGCCGAACACCAGCCGCGGGAAGACGCCGAGCGCGAGGATCAGCAGCAGCAGCGGGGCCCAGGCCACCCACTCGACGCGCATGACGTCGTCGAGCTCGGCGGCGGCCCACTTCTCGGACGGGCGCCCGAGGTTGACGCGCTGGAGCATCCAGAGGAAGTAGCCGGCGGTCAGGACCGTGCCGATCGCGGCGAAGACCACCAAGCCGAGGTACAGCCCGCCGTAGGTGTCCGACAGGCCCAGGCCCGGGCTGATCGCGGCCCACATCGCGCCGAACTCTCCCCAGAACCCGGCGAGCCCGGGCAGGCCGAGCGAAGCCACCGCGACGTAGGTCAGCAGGACCCCGTACCGCGGGATCTTCATCAGCATGCCGCCGCCGATGACCGCGATGTCGCGCGTGTGGTAGCGCTCGTGCAGCGACCCGGCGAGGAAGAACAGCATCCCGGTGATGACGCCGTGGGCGATGTTGCCGAACAGGGCGGCCTGGATCCCCGCCTCGTTCATCGCGGCGATGCCGAGCATCACGAAGCCCATGTGGCCGACGGAGGAGAACGCGATGAGGCGCTTGACGTCGGTCTGCGCGAGGCAGCAGAGCGAGCCGTACACGATGCCGATCACGGCCAGGACACCGAGGACCGGCGCGAACCGGAGCGCCCCGTCCGGGAGGATCGGCAGGGCGATGCGGATGAAGCCGTACGTCCCGATCTTGAGCAGGACCCCCGCCAGCAGGACCGAACCGACGGTCGGCGCCTCGGTGTGGGCGTCGGGCAGCCACGTGTGGAACGGCCACATCGGGACCTTGATCGCGAACCCGAGGAACATCCCGAGGAACGCCCAGGTCTGGAAGGTGACCGAGCCGATCCCGGCGGCCTGCGACAGCTCGACGATGTCCCAGCTCCGCAGGCCGGACTGGAAGTAGACGGCGAGGAACGAGACCAGCATGAAGATCGAGCCGAACAGCGTGTAGAGGAAGAACTTGACGCTGGCGTAGTCGCGGCGCGGCCCACCCCACATCCCGATCATGAAGAACATCGGGACGAGGACCAGCTCGAAGAAGATGAAGAACAGGATCAGGTCGAACGCGACGAACGTCCCGGCCATCCCGGTCTGGAGCAGAAGCATCAGCCCGAGGAAGGCCTTCGGCTTCCCCGGCTCCGGGAGGTGCTTCGTCGTGTAGATCGCGCTGAGGAACGGCAGCAGGAAGCTGAGGAAGAACAGCGGCAGCGAGATGCCGTCGATGCCCAGATGGAACCGGGCGTCGATGGCCGGGATCCAGGGCACGTCGGTGACGAACTGCAGCTCGCCGGAGCGGCCGTAGTCGAACGCGGCCGTCAGCGCCGCGACGAGCGCGAACGCGACCCCGGTGACGACGACGGCGAAGCGGCGGATGGTGCGGTCGGCCTCGGCGGGGATGAGCAGCATCGCGACCGCGCCGGCGACCGGCAGGAGCAGCGCTGCGACGAGCGCCCAGCCGGCGGTGTTGGGGTCCATCTCGTGTCCTCCCTGGACTCAGCGGATCGCGACGAACGCGAGCACGAGCAGCACGACGCCGGCCACGAGGGCTCCGGCGTAGCGCTGGACGTCGCCCGACTGGATCCTGCGGAGCCGCGCGCTCCACCACGCGGCGCTGAAGGCGGCGCCGTTGACGCCGCCGTCGATGATGCCCTGGTCGACCGTCGCGTAGGTGACGCCGGCGAGCCGCTTCGCGGCCGCCCCCGTCCCCCCGACGACGCCGTCGATCACGTCGTTGCTGACGCGGGTCGCCCAGGCCGAGAGCCGGTCCCGGACCGGCACGACCACGTACCGGTACCCCGCGGCGTCGAAGCCGTACTTCGCGACGAGCGCCCGCGACAGCGGCCCCATGCGCAGCGTCGGGTCCTCGTCGGGCAGGCCCTTCCCGTACAGCCGCCAGGCCAGCAGGACGGCACCGGCGAACGCGGCCAGCACGATGCCGAGCAGGTCGAGGTGCCAGGTCGGCGGGCCGTGCAGGATCTTCGCGCTGGGGCCCTTCTCGGCGGCGACGACGCCGGCCCCGGCCGCGTACTCGGCCAGGAACGGGTAGGTCGTCCCCTCGATGACCTCGGTCGCGGTCCAGGCCTCGAAGTTCGGCTCGTCCTGGAGGAACGGCGATCCGATCAGCCCGGCGGTCAGCGACAGCACGGCGAGGACGACGAGGGGGACGAGCATCCACCGCCCGGACTCGTTCGGGGCGGCGTGGTGGGCGTCCGCGTGCGCGTCGGCCTGCGCGTCGTGGTCGGCGCCGTGACCGCCGTGCGCGTCGGCGGCGTGCGGCGCCCCGCGGTGCTCGCCGGTGAAGATCAGGAACCAGGCCCGGGCCATGTAGAACGTCGTGACGAAGGCGGCGGCGATCCCGACCCAGTAGACGTACGTCCCGGTGGCGAAGCCGTTCAGGGCCCAGAGGTCGCCCGAGACGAGGATCTCGTCCTTCGAGAAGAACCCGGCGGTCATCGGGAACCCGGCCAGCGCCAGCGACCCGATGGTGAACGTCCAGAACGTCACGGGCATCGGCCGGCGCAGCCCGCCCATCGCCGAGATGTCGTTCGAGTGGACGGCATGGATCAGCGAGCCGGCCCCGAGGAACAGCAGCGCCTTGAAGAAACCGTGGGTGAAGAGGTGGAAGATGGATGCGGTGTACCCACCGACGCCGATCGCGGCGACCATGTACCCGAGCTGCGAGATGGTCGAGTAGGCCAGGATCTTCTTGATGTCGTCCTGGACGAGCGCGAGCAGTCCGCCGAAGAACAGCGTCAGGATGCCGACGACGGCGATCACGCCCATGACCAGCGCCGACTGGGCCAGGACCGGGAAGAGGCGCGCCAGCAGGAAGACGCCCGCGGTGACCATCGTCGCGGCGTGGATCAGGGCTGAGACGGGCGTCGGGCCGGCCATGGCGTCGGGCAGCCAGACGTGCAGCGGCATCTGCCCCGACTTCGAGATGCACCCGACGAAGATGAGCAGCATGCCGAGGACGATCGTGCCGGTCGCGAGCTCGCCGGAGACGGCGGCGTCGATGGTCTCGCCGAAGTTGAACGGCGTGTCGCTCAGCCCCAGCATCCCGGCTGAGAGGACGATGACGCCGACGATCAGCCCGACGTCGCCGAACTTCGTCGTGAGGAACGCCTTATTCGCGGCGTCCTGGTTCGACTTCTCCTCCCAGTAGAACCCGATCAGGAGGAAGGAGCAGAGCCCGACCAGCTCCCACCCGACGACGGCCTGCAGCGTGTTGTTCGAGATGACCAGCAGGAGCATCGAGAACGTGAACAGCGAGAGCATCGCGTAGTAGTAGGTGAACCGCGCCTCGCCCTCCATGTACCCGCGGGAGTAGACGTGGACCATCAGCGAGACGAGCGTCACCAGCAGGAACATCATGGCGGTCAGCCCGTCGACGAGCATGCCGAGCTCGAGGACGAAGCCACCGCCGAGCGGCGACCAGGCGAAGGCGCGCTCGAGGGTCTCGCCGGGGTTCGTGAACGTCTCCCACGCGATCGCCGCCGAGAGCGCCAGCGCCGCACCGACGGAGAGGATCCCGACCTCGGCGCCACCCCACGGCAGCCGCTTCCCCGTCGCGGCGACGACAGCGGCGGACGCCAGCGGCAGCACCGGCACGAGCCAGGCGAGGGCGAGCACGCTCTCCACGGTCCGCCCCCTACCAGCGCATCGCGTCGACGCGGTCAACGTCGACGGTCGCACGGTTCCGGAACAGGTTGAACACGATGGCGAGGCCGACGCCGACCTCGGCCGCCGCCACGCCGATGATGAACAGCGCGAACAGCTGGCCGCTGGCGGCCGCCTCGGCCGGGAACAGCAGGTTCTGGAACGCGACGAGGTTGATGTTCACGGCGTTCAGCATCAGCTCGACGCTGATGAGCACGAGCACGGCGTTGCGCCGGGCGATCAGACCGTAGACGCCGACGCAGAACAGGAACGTCGCGAGCAGGAGGGGGATGACGAGGCTCACGCCCGCACCTCCCCGGCGGCGTCCGGAGCGGCGTCCGGATCCGCGTCCGGATCGACGGCCAGGGCGATCGGGACGACCGGCTCGGGCTCGCCCGACTCCCCGTCCTCCCGGCGCGAGAGCACGATGGCGCCGACCAGCGCGGCGAGGAGCAGCATCGAGAGGACCTCGAACGGCAGCACCCAGTCGCGGAACAGCGCGATGCCGAGGTCGCCGATGCGGGGTCCGGCGACCTCCTCGACCCGGACGTTGCCGAACGCGTCGACGATGAGCCAGGAGAGGACGGCGAACAGGGTCCCCGAGACGCCGAGCGCGAGGCCGCGGTGCTGGCTGTCCAGCGCCTCGCGCCCGATCGGGGCCCGCGTCAGCATGAGCCCGAAGAGGAACAGCACGGCCACCGCACCGACGTACACGACCAGCTGGACGAGGGCGAGGAAGTCGGCGCGGAGGACGAGGAACACCCCGGCGATGCCGGCCAGCGCCACCGCGAGGAACAGCGCGGCGTGCACGAGGTTGCGGGAGATGACGGTCATGACCGCCGAGGCCGCGGTCAGCAGCCCCACGCCGAGGAGCACGAGGTCGAGCCCGGTCATGCCCCGCCCTCCTGGATCTTCGCCTGCTTCTGCTTCCGGACCCAGGCGGCCTTCGCCTTGGCGCGGGCGATGCGCTCGCCCTTCCCCTCGGCGATGAGGGCGTCGTAGGTCTCCTGGTCGATCTCGCCGGAGCCCTCGACGTGGACGTCGGCGAGGCGGGTCGGCGCGGCGTCGGCGGGTGCCGGAGCGGCCTCCGCCGCCGGCTCGGGTGCCGCGGCGGGCGCCTCCTCGACGACCGGTGCCGCGGCGGGGGCCTCCGCGGGCGCGGCGGCGGCCAGGCGGGCCTTCTCCTTCCGGACCCAGGCCGCCTTCGCCTTCGCGCGGGCGATCCGCTCGGACTTGCCCTCCGCGATCAGACGGTCGTAGGTCTCCTGGTCGAGCTCGCCGGCCTCGACCTCGACCTCGGCCGGCTTCGGGGCGGCGGCCGGCGCGGCCGCCGTCGCGGCCGGTGCGGCCGCGCGCTCGCCCTTCCC
>JAFMLG010000046.1 GCA_017852335.1 Actinomycetota bacterium
CGCGACCCGCCGAAGTAGTCATACCCCCAGACCTCCTGCAGCAGCACCTCGCGGGTGAAGACGCGGTTCGGTGCGGCGGCCAGCGCCTTCAGCAGCTCGAACTCGCGGAACGTCAGGTCCAGCGGCGCCCCGCGGAGCCGCACCTGATAGCTCTCCTCGTCGACGACGAGATCACCGACGCTGGCGGACCGCCCCGAGGCGTCGCTCCGGGCGCGGTCGACGACCAGCCGCAGCCGCGTCTCGAGCTCGACTGGCGAGGCCGCGGGGAGCAGCCAGTCCTCAAAGCCCCAGGACGGCTTCAGCGCCGCCAGGCCGCCCTCGGCCATGACCAGCAGCACCGGGCGGGCGACGTCACCGAGCGAGGCGCCGCGGCAGGCGGCGGCGGCCCGCCGGAGATCCTGCGTCCCGTCAACGAGCACGGCGTCGCACCGGGCCGTCGGGGGCATCGCGTCGAGCGGGGCGTCCTGGAGCGAGTGGTCGAGGTACTCGAGGGCCGGGAGGAGGGCCCTCCCCCCGCCCGGGCGGTCGGTCAGCACGAGGAGGTGCACCGCCGCCTCCCGCTCCCGCCCGCGTCCCGCGGCGGCGCGTCGCGGGTGTCGTCGAGGCTAGTGGTCGGTCGGCACGGGACGACCGGCGGTAGGGTTCGCACTGTTCGCACCAGCTGGTCGGTATCGGACGCCCCGGCCGCCCGAACCTCCGCGACCTCCCACCGCCCCCCCGGCGCGGGCCCCTCCGCCCGCCGCCCCGCCGTACCGCACGGTCCCGACCCGGAGCCGACGTGTCCGCCCTCCCCGTGCCCGCACCGGCCGCCGACGCCGCGGCCCGGGCGCTGGCCGTCCCGACCCGGGCCGCGATCTACCGCCACCTCCGCGAGGTCGGCCGGCCCCGCTCGGCCCGCGAGGCGGGGGAGCGCGTCGGCGTCCACGCCAACGTCGCCCGCGCCCACCTCGACGTCCTCGTCGACGCGGGTCTCGCCCTCGCGTCCTGGCGGCACAACCCCCGCGGCGGCCGCCCGGCGAAGGTGTACGTCGCCCGCGAGCAGTTCCACGCCGGGTCGGCCCGGCCCGACGGCGAGGCGGCGGTGCCTCCGGGGGCGCTGCTCGGGCTCGGCGTCGTGCTCCAGCTGGTCGCCGGACTCCACGAGCACGCCGCCCGGAGCGAGCTGCTCGCCGAGGCCGAGGGCCGCCGGCTCGTCGCGGCCGCCGGCGGACGGGCCGCGTCCCGCCCGCTCGACGCGGCCCGGCACGTCGTCGTCGACGCGCTCCGCTCGGCCTTCCCCGCGGTCCGGCTCCGTGGTGGCGACCTCGACGGGGTCCGGGCCGACCTCGCCCTCGTCGCCGAGGTCGACCCGGCGCTGGCCGACGCGCTGGCGGTCGGGCTCGTCCGTGGCGCGCTCGCCGCCGCCGGAGCCGGCGCGGCCGTCGAGGTCGACGGCGACCTCGTCCGCGTCGCACCGCTCGACGGCGACGGCGCGCTGCCAGCACCGGCCGCCCGCCTCGACGCCCGTGGCCTCGGGTTCGAGCGCGGCGTCGCCCGTGCCATCCGGGCCCTCGGCCGCGTCCGGCCCGGCGCCCACCTCGAGGTCCTGACCGACGAGGTCGGTGCCCCCGCCGCATACGCGCGGTGGGCCGACCGCGCCGGTCACGCCATTGTCGCCGTCGACCGCGTCCGCGACCCCAACGGCCGTCGCGCCGTGCGGGTCCTCGTCCGCCGCGCCGCCGGCCGCTGATCCCGCCACCGCTCCCGACCGCTCTCCCCGACCGCCGACCCCGCTCCCGGAGGCCCCATGACCGCCACCGCTCCCGTCCGCCCCGCCGACGGCCTCGCCCGTGACGCCGCCGGCCGGCTCCTGATCGACGTCCGCGGTCCCCGCGTCGCCGCCGCGATCACCGTGACCGTCCTCGCGACCGCGCTGCTCGTCGGCGGCGGGGTCGGGACGGCGCTCGTCGTGTGGCAGTGGGCGGTGTTCGGCGTCTCGGCCCTGTTCGGCCTGCGGTGGAGCGTGTACGGGAACCTGTTCCGGGCCGCGAAGCGCCGGTGGGACCTCGGGCCGCCGCCGGCCGTCGAGCCCGAGGCCGGACCGCGGTTCGCCCAGGCCTGCGGCTTCGCCGTGATGACCGTCGCCGTGGTCGCGACGGCGTTCGGGGCCGACGTCGTCGCTGCCGCGGCCGTCGGGACGGTCCTGGCGCTCGCGGCGCTGCTCGCGGCGTTCGACGTCTGCGTCGGATGCCTCCTCTACGGCCTGCTGGTCCGGCTGCCGGGACCGCTGGGGCTGCGTCGGTGACGAAGGCCGGGTCGGACCTGCCTGCGACCGTCGCCCCCCCGCCGACGCTGTCGCCGAGCGGCGAGCGCGTCGTCGCGGTCACGGGCGCGGACCGGCTGGCGTTCCTCGACGACACCACGACGCAGGCGCTCCGCGAGGCGGCGCCCGGCACCGCGACCGCGGCCCTCGTCCTCGACGCGAACGGCCTGCCGCTGCTGCAGCTCGAGGTGCTCGTGCGGGCGGAGGACGTGCTGCTCGTCGTGCCCGACGCGTTGGCCGTCGACGCGGTGATGTCGCTGCTGGCCGGCCGGACGTTCCTCGCGGACGCCCGGTTCGCGCCGCGAGACGACACGGTCCTGCTGGTGCACGGGGACGGCGCCGGTGCGGCGGTCGCGGCCGCGGGCCTCGATGTCGCCGACGGCGCCCTGGCGGTCCACGGTGAGGTGGTCGTCGTCGACGCCCGCCACGGCGCCCGGCGGCTGCTCTGTCCGACCGCCGCGGTCGCCGCGGTCGCCGCGGCGCTCCGGGCCGCCGGTGCCGCGGACGGCGACGCCGGGGCGCTCGACGCGTGGCGCGTCGCGGCCGGCGTCCCGGTCTGGGGCCGGGAGGTCACCGCGCCGCACCTACCGGAGGAGCTCGGCCTCCTCCCGACGCACGTGCACCTCGCGAAGGGCTGCTACCCGGGCCAGGAGGCGGTCGCCCGGATGTGGATGCTCGGCCGGCCGCGTCGCCGCCTGGCCCGGGTCCGCGTCGACGGGGACCTCGGACCCGGCTGGACCACCGGCACGGGTCGCGACGAGGTCCGCCTCACCGCCGTCGCGCCCGGTGCGGGCACCGGCCTGGCGTTCGTCCCCGGCGACGCCGCGCCCGGTGCCCGGTTCGCGGGGGAGGACGGCGCCATCGAGGTCCTCGACCTCCCGGGGGACGGCACGCCGCCGGGACACGATCCGGCGGTCCGTCGTCGTCGGGACCGCCCGCGGGGCGGGGATCCGGCCGGGGGCCGCCCGGGGTCCGGCACCTAGGCTGCGGCGCGGTCCGGCACGGTCCGGACCCGGAGCGACGGGCGGTGCCGTGATGACGCTGGAGGTCGCCGTCGTCGCCGATGTCGGTGGCACCGCGCTCGGCGCCGAGTGGGACGCACTGCTGGCGTCGGATCCGAACGCGTCGCTGTTCCAGGCGCCGCGGTGGATCCGGACGTGGGACGTGGTGCTCGGCGGTCAGCGGCGCCTCCGGACCCGCACGTTCCGCCGCGACGGCGCGCTGGTCGGGGTCCTCGCCGAGACGGTCGAGGCCGTCCGGCTCCCCGACGGCGTCCGCGAGGTCGTGCGGTTCGCCGGCGGAACCGAGGTGACCGACTACCTCGGACCGGTCGCGGTCCGTAGCGACCGCGCCGACGTCGCTACGGCCTGGGTCGCGTCGCTCGCCGTCGACCGGGACTGGGACGAGGTCGTGCTCGGCGGCCTCCCGTCCGACGCCGGCTGGCACGACCCGCTCGCCGACGCCGCCGTCGCCGCCGGTCTGCGAGTCGTCGACGCCGGTGTCGACGGGGTCTGCCCCGTCGTCGACCTCACCGGCGGGTACGAGGCGCACCTCGCCCGCCTGCCGGGGCGGCTGAGGCAGGAAGGGGCCCGGAAGGCGCGGAAGCTCGCCCGCGACGTCGGTCCGCACGAGGTCGTGCGCGTCCCGACCGAGGACCTCGCAGCGGGCGTCGAGACGTTCCTCGACCTGGCCGCGTCGGCCGAGGACGAGAAGGGCGGGTTCTTCCGCCGGCCCGAGATGCGGCGGTGGTTCCACGCCCTGGCGGACGAGTACGGCCCGGACGGGACGTTCCGACTGCACCGTCTGGAAGCCGGAGGACTCCCGGCCGCGATGACCGTCTCGCTGGTCGACCCGACCCGCGGCGTCTGGGGGCTATACAACTCCGCCCTGGCCGCTGACCTCGCGCCGCTCGGTCCCGGGGTTGTCCTCGTGAACGGGCTGGTGGAGGCTGCGGCAGCCGAGGGCTGCACCGCCTTCGACCTCCTCCGGGGTGACGAGGCCTACAAGTACCGTCTCGGCGCGGTCGACCGCGTCCTCCACACCCTGACCCTGGCCCGCCCCTGAACCCCGTGCCCGCACCCGCCGACGTCCCCCGCCGCGCCGCGGCGGCGTCCGACGTGCCGCCGGTCCGCCGCGTCGGGCTAATCAGCCTCCACACCAGCCCGCTCGACCAGCCGGGGACCGGCGACGGCGGGGGGCTGAACGTCTACGTCCGCGAGGTCGCCCGCCGCATGGCCGCCCGCGGCGTCGCCGTCGACGTGTTCACCCGCCGGACCGACCCAGCGCAGCCCGGGACGGTCGCGCTGGCCCCCGGCGCCGACGTGCACCACCTCGATGCCGGGCCGGCGGCGCCGGTCGCGAAGGAGGACCTCGCGGCGCACCTCTGCGCGTTCGAGCTGGCGCTGGCCGCGCACCCGCGGCTCGCGGACCTGGGCGTGCTCCACGCCCACTACTGGCTGTCGGGCTGGGTTGGACGGCGGATCGCACGGCGGACCGGCGTGCCGCTCGTCCAGACGTTCCACACGCTCGCCGCGCTGAAGAACGCGACGCTGGCGCCGGGGGACCGCCCGGAGGGGGCGCTGCGGCTGGCCGTCGAGGCTGAGGTCGCCTGCGCCGCCGACCAGGTGCTGGTGCTGACCTGCGGCGAGGCCCGGCTGTTCCACTCCTCGTACGGGCTGTCCGGCGCGCGGCTGACCGTCGTCCCCGCCGGCGTCGACCTCGACCTCTTCCGACCTGACCCCGCCGGGCGCCGGGCCGACCCGCCGGAGCTGCTCTTCGCCGGCCGGCTCCAGCCGCTGAAGGGTCCCGACGTCGCCGTCCGGACGCTGGCCGCCGTCCGCCGCCACCGTCCCGACGTCCGGCTCCGCATCGTCGGCGGTGCCTCGGGCCGCGTCGGCGGCGCGGCCGAGGCCAACCTGCGTCGGCTCGCCGACGACCTCGGCGTCGCGGAGGCCGTGACGCTGGAGCCGGCGCTGCCCCAGGCCGAGCTCGCCGACCGCATGCGCCGGGCCGCGGTGCTGCTGGCCCCGTCGCGCTCCGAGACGTTCGGCCTGGTCGCGCTCGAGGCGCAGGCCTGCGGGACGCCCGTCGTCGCGGCCCGCGTGCCCGGCCTCGAGGTCGTCGTGCGCGACGGCGGCGTGCTGGTCGACGGCCACGACCCGACCGACCACGCCGCTGCGGTGCTGGGCCTGGTCGACGACCCCGACCGTACGACGGCCGTCCGTGCCGCGGCGCTCGAGACCGCGGCCGCCTCGTCGTGGGAGCGGACCGTCGACCGCCTGCTCGACGCGTACGGCGCCGTCCAGCGGGCGGCCCGCATCGCCGCGGCGGACCGGGCTCCGGCCGCCGCGGCGGCGGCCGCGCTCGCGGCCCGCGACGCCTGAGCGGTCCCGTGCCCGCCGCCGAAGCCGCCGTCGACCGCGACGCGGCCCGCCGCCTCGTCACCGGCGCGCTGATCGACGCCGGGCTGCCGGTGACCGCGGTCGGTGAGGACCGGTGGCTGACGCGGCTCGAGGGCGTGCGGAAGCGGACGATCCCCGTGCTGCTGCATCTCGACGAGCGGTCGCTGAAGGTCTCGTCGCTGCTGGCCGGGCGGCCCGACGAGCAGCACGACGCGGTGCACCGGCTGCTGCTGCACCGCAACCAGCGGCCGGCGCCGGTGCACTTCGCCGTCGATGACGAGGGGGACCTGCTGCTCGTCGGCCGCGTTCCGCTCGTGGCCCTGGACGCCCGGGCGGTCGACGAGCTGCTCGGCCTGGTGCTCGCGATGGCCGACGACGTCTTCGACCGGGTCCTCGCGACGGGGTTCGCCGGGTACCTCGCGGCCGAGCAGCGGTGGCGCGCACGGGAGGGGCTGCCCCCGAACCCGGTCGGCGACCCGGTGCGGACGCCGTGAGCGTCGCCGTCGTCGGCGCGGGGAACCTCGGCGGGGCGATCGCGGCCGGGCTCCTCGACGCGGGTGCGGTCGCGGCGGCGGACCTCCGCCTCGTCACCGCGCACGCCGACACCGCCGCCGTCCTCGCCGCCCGCCTCGGCGCGCCGGCCGGGACCGACGTCGCGGCGGCCGTCGCCGGTGCCGAGGTCGTGCTCCTCGGCGTGAAGCCGGCCGGGGTCGCCGGGGTCCTGCCGGAGGTCGCCGGCGCGCTCGCCCCCGGCACGGTCGTCGTCGGGCTCGCGGCGGGCGTCCGGCTGGCCGCGCTGGCCGCCGGGCTGCCGGCCGGGACGCCGGTCGTCCGCGTCATGACCAACACGCCGGTCCGCATCCGCGCCGCGACCTCGATCCTCGCCGCGGCCGACGCGACCCCGGCCCCCGCGGTGGCCCGCGTTCGGGCGCTGTTCGACGCGCTCGGGACGACGCACGTCCTCGACGAGGACCTGATCGACGCGGCGACCGCGGTGGCCGGCTCCGGGCCGGCCTACCTGTTCCTGCTGGTGGAGGCGCTCCGCGACGCCGGGGCGGCTCTCGGTCTCGACCCGGCCACGGCCCTCGCGATGGCCACGACGACCATGGAGGGGGCGGCGCGGCTGCTCGCCGGCGGGGCCGAGGACCCCGTCGCGCTGCGGGCCGCCGTCACCTCGCCGGCGGGGACCACCGCGGCCGCGATCGGCGTGCTCGAGGAGGCCGGGTTACGCGACGCCGTCCTCGGGGCGCTGCGGGCCGCGGTCGCCCGGGCGGAGGAGCTGGGCGGCTGAGCCCACCGGGACCTCCGGCCCCACTTCGTGCCGAGGCGCCCTCGTACGCTCGGGCGGTCGCCTCCGAACCGTGCTCGGCGTCCGCTCAGGACGTCGGTGCACGCTCCACTGCCGCAGCTCCCGCCGCCCCGCCAGGAACCCGCCATGCGCCCCGCTCGCCACCTGCTCGCCCCCGCCGCCCTCGCCGTCCTCGTCGCCGCCTGCGCCCCCGAGGAGGCGCCGACGTTCGGGACGGCCGAGGTCACCGTCGAGGCGGTCGCGCAGGTGGTCTCGAGCCCGGCCACCGTCGTCGCCCGGACCTACGCCGCGACCGTCGAGGCCGCGGCCCGGGCGGACGCGACCGCGCCGGTCGCGGCCGAGGTCCTCCGCCTCGACGTCGCCGACGGCGCGGAGGTCGCCGAGGGTGACGTCGTGGCGGTCCTCGGGGCCGAGGTGCTCCGCGTCGCGCTGCGACAGGCCGAGGCCGGGGCGACGTCGGCGCGCAGCGCCCTCGCGACGGCCGAGACGGCGCTCCGGCAGACCGCCGACCGGACCCCGTTCGAGTACCAGGTGTTCGAGACCCGCGAGCAGGAGCGCGAGGCCCGCCTCAGCGCCATCGAGGAGGACCTCCTCCGTGGCGAGGCGGTGACGCTCGCGCCGAGCCGGCAGCTCCTCCTCATCGAGCGGCAGCAGCTCATCGCCGAGCGGGAGGCCCAGCAGGCCCTCGAGCGCGGCGTCGCCGACGCGCGGGCCGCCGTCGCGCAGGCCGAGGAGGCGCTGACGCGGGCGCGGGCCGACGTGGCCGGACTGACCCTCCGTGCACCGCTCGCCGGGACCGTCCGGATCGCCGAGGACCTCGTCGCCGGTGGCGGCCGTTCACTGGCCGTCGGCTCGGACGTCACGCCCGGTCAGCCGATCATGACCGTCACCGCCGACGCCGCCTTCCGCGTCGAGCTGGCCGTGCCGGAGGTGGATCTCGCGCCGGTCGCACCCGGTGTCGCCGTCGCCGTCGACCTCGCCGCGTTCCCCGGGCGGGCGCTGACCGGGACGGTCCGCCGCCTCGACGCGGCCGAGGCTCGGGCCGCCGCCGGGACGACGTTCGTCGCGGAGGTGGCGCTCGAGGCGACCGACCTGCCGCTGCGGGCCGGGCTGACCGGGACGGCGACGCTGCCGGCGCTGGCCTTCGACGAGCGGTTCGAGGTCGAGCTCGAGGTCGACGAGATCGACGCCGTCCTGGTCGCCGTCGGGCAGCCGGTCGCGGTCGAGGTCGACGCGCTCCGCGAGCGGCCGCTTACCGGCACCGTCGTCGCGGTGGACGTCGCGCCGTCGCGCGACGCGACCGGGGCGACGTTCTTCCGCACGCGCGTCCGGCTGGACGTCCCGGCCGGTGAGGCGCCGCCGCTCCGCGGCGGCCTGACCGGGACCGCCGACGTCGAGGTCGAGCGGATCGAGGGTGCGCTGTCCGTCCCGACGACGGCGCTGCTGCGCCGCGGTGGCGGCGAGGTCGTGTACGCGGTCCGGGGCGGCGTCGCCGTCGAGGTCCCGATCCGTGTCCGCGCGTTCGGCGAGGCCCGGGCCGCCGTCGAGCCGCTCGACGGCGCGGCCCTGGACGCCGGCGAGCGGGTCGTGACCGACGGCGTCGAACTGGTCGCCGACGGCACCGTCGTCGACCCGGCCTGATCGTGGATCCGGGCGGGATGCGCGGCGGGGGCGGGGCACCCGGCGTGCCGCTGCTCGAGGCCGAGGCCGTCGAGCGGACCTACCGCATGGGCGGCGACGTCGAGGTCCGGGCGCTCCGCGGCGTCAGCTTCCGCGTCGACCGCGGCGACTACGTCGCGATCGTCGGGACGTCGGGCTCCGGGAAGTCGACGCTGCTGAACCTGATCGGGGCCCTTGATCGGCCCGATGGAGGCCACGTCCGGTACGACGGTCGGGACGTCCGCGAGATGAGCGACACGGAACTCGCGGAGCTCCGCAACGTCCGCATCGGGTTCGTGTTCCAGTCGTTCCACCTGCTCTCCCGCATGACCGCCCGGGACAACGTCGCGATGCCGCTGGTCTACCGGACCTCATCGCCGAAGGAGCGCCGCCGCCGCGCCACGGAGGCCCTCGAGGCCGTCGGGCTCGGTGACCGCGTCGACCACCGTCCGACCGAGCTCTCCGGCGGGCAGCAGCAGCGCGTCGCGATCGCGCGCGCGCTCGTGACCGAGCCGGCGCTGATCCTCGCCGACGAGCCGACGGGGAACCTCGACACGCGGACCGGCGAGGAGATCATGGGCCTGCTCGAGGGCATCCAGGCCGACCGGGGCACGGCGCTCGTCGTCATCACCCACGAGCCCGAGATCGCGGGACGGGCCGGTCGCCGCATCGAGCTGCGCGACGGCCTCGTCGTCGCCGACGCCGTCCAGATCCCCACGCGGTCCACCCCGGCGGCGGTCGCGCCGTGAGCCCGCGCGAGGCGCTCCGCACGGCGTTCCAGGCGATCCTCGCGAACCGCCTGCGCTCGTTCCTCACGACCCTCGGCGTCGTCATCGGCGTGATGTCGGTCGTGCTGTTGGTCTCGATCGGGCAGGGCGCCCGCTCCGAGATCACCGGGGCCATCGAGGGGCTGGGCTCGAACCTGCTGTTCGTCCTGCCCGGCTCCGGCGACTTCGGGGGCCCGCCGACCCGCAGCCGGTTCACGCTGGACGAGGTCGAGGCCGTCGCACGGGCGCTGCCCCGCGGCGAGGAGCGCGTCTCCGGCCAGGTCCTCGGCACCGAGACCGTCGGCGCCGAGGGCGAGCGGGTCACGACGACCGTGTACGGCGTCAGCGCCGGGCACACGACCGTCGTCGACCGCGAGATCGCCCGGGGGCAGGGGTTCGCGCCGTCCGACGTCGTCGGGAACCGGCGGGTCGCCCTGCTCGGTGCGGACGTCGCGACCGAGCTGTTCGCGGACCTCGACCCGATCGGCCGGAGCATCTCGATCGGCGGCAGCCGGTTCCGCGTCGTCGGCGTGCTCGAGGTCGTCGGGTCCAGCGCCTTCGGGCCCAGCCAGGACGAGGACGTCTACGTGCCGCTGACCACCGGCATGCGGCTGCTCTCCGTCTCGAACGTCGACACCATCTACGTCCGGTCCGACACGACCGAGGCCCTCGACGCCGACCGCGAGACCGTCGAGCGGGTCCTCGGCCAGCGGCTGGCCGAGGACCAGTTCACGGTGTTCACGCAGGACGAGATCGTCGGGGTCGTCGGGACCATCCTCCAGATCCTGACGTTCGTCCTCGGCGCGATCGCCGGCATCTCGCTGCTGGTCGGCGGCGTCGGCGTCTCGAACATCATGCTCGTCTCGGTTTCGGAGCGCACCCGCGAGATCGGGCTGCGCAAGGCGCTGGGCGCCCGGACGCGGGACATCACCGCGCAGTTCCTGCTCGAGGCCGTCGCGCTGACAGGCCTCGGCGGCGTGCTCGGCCTCGGCATCGGCGTCGGACTGGCGCAGGTCGTGACGCTCGTCAGCCCCATCCCGGCCGAGGTCACCACGTGGTCGGTCGCGCTGGCCCTCGGCGTCTCGACCGGCGTCGGCCTGCTGTTCGGTGTGCTGCCGGCCCGGCGCGCCGGCCGCCTCGACCCCGTCGAGGCCCTCCGGCATGACTGAGCCGGTCGCCCTGGTCCGCGACGACGCGGCGCTGGCCTACGACCTCGGCCCCGACCACCCGCTGGCGCCGGTCCGCGTCGAGCTGACCCACGCGCTGATCGACGCGCTCGGGCTCTCGGCCGGCCCCGGGGTCGTCCGGCCGACGCCGACCGCGTTCGACCCGGACGACCTCCGGCACGTCCACGACCCGGCGTACGTCGCGGTGGTCCGCGACCTCTCGGACCGGCTCCGCGGCGCGGACGACCCCGGGGCCGCGGCACGGGCCGCCGGCGCCGCCGCGCACGGCCTCGGCGCCGGCGACACACCGGCGTTCGCCGGCATGCATGAGGCGTCGCTGGCCGTCGTCGGGGCCAGCGTCACCGCGGCCCACGAGGTGCTCGCCGGCCGGGCCCGGCACGCCTTCAACCCGGGCGGGGGGCTGCACCACGCGATGTCGGCCCGGGCCGCCGGGTTCTGCGTCTACAACGACCCGGCCCTCGCGATCGACGCGCTGCTGCGGGCCGGCACCGAGCGCGTCGCGTACGTCGACGTCGACGTCCACCACGGCGACGGCGTCGAGGAGGCGTTCCGGGCGGACCCGCGCGTCCTGACGGTCTCGCTCCACGAGTCCGGCCGATTCCTCTTCCCGGGTACCGGAGAGCCGGACGACGTCGGCGACCCCGGAGCCGAGGGCAGCGTCGTGAACGTCCCGCTGGCGCCCCGGACCCCGGGCGAGGTCTGGCTGGGGGCGTTCGACGCCGTCGTCGAGCCGGTCGTCCGCGCATTCGCGCCCGACGTGCTGGTCACGCAACTCGGGTGCGACACGCACCACCTCGACCCGCTCGCGCACCTGACCCTGACGCTCGACGACCTGGCGGCCGTGTACGCGCGGCTGCACCGGCTGGCCCACGAGGCCGCGGGCGGGCGGTGGGTCGCGACGGGCGGCGGCGGGTACCGGCTGGTCGACGTGGTGCCGCGGGCCTGGGCGCTGGCCTTCGCCGAGATGACCGACGTCTGGCGCGACGGGCGGCCGGCGGCGCTGCCCCCCGACTGGGTGGACCTGGTCCGGCTGCGGCTCGGCGTCGCCGCGCCCGAGGACCTGGCCGACGTCGGGCCGGAACTGGCGCCGACGTCGCTCGAGGCCGTCCGCGGCTTCGCGGAGCTCTCGGTCGAGGTCGTCCGGCGCCACGCGTTCCCGCACCACGGGCTGCGGTGACGATGGCCACCTTCGCGCTGTTCCAGCACGCGGCGACCGGGCCGTCCCTCCGGGGCTGGGTCGAGGGACTCGAGGCCCGGGGGCACCGCGTCGTGATCGTCGCCGCCCTGCCCCGTCGCCCCCACGAGGACTGGGACGGCCTCGAGGTGGTCGTCCTCCCCGACCCCGCATGGAGCCGCGCCCTCGCGCGCCGGATCCGGGGCCGGCGGGCGAAGCACGTCCTGACCGTCCCGGGCCCGCTCGCCGTGCGGCGTCTGCTCCGGCGTCACCGCGTCGACGTCGTCGTCGTGAAGGTCTACTCGCTGCGCAACACCGTCGTGTCGCTCGTCGCGGCCTCTCTGGGCCTGCGGCGGCTCGCCTGGGCCGAGCAGGTCCCGCCGCTCGGGGTCGAGTGGCGGCTGCTGCAGCGCCTCGGGGTCCTGCCCCGACGGTGGTTCAGCGTCGTCGCGGACCGACCGGGCGGCGTCGCCCGGCCGGACGCCGAGCAGGCCGGCCGGGTGCCGGTCGTCGGGTACGCGGCGCCGAGCGGACCGCCTGCCGGCCCGCGCCCGTCGGACGACGGTCCCGTGCGGTTCCTCGTCGTCGCGTCGTGGAAGAACGCGACCGCGAAGCGGCAGTGGCGGGTCCTCGAGGCCGCGGCCGCGGCCGGGCTGCTGGACGGCCGCGCGACGTTCACCTTCGTCGGGACCGGCCGTGCGGAGGACGAGGGTCACGTCCGCCTGGCCGGGCTCGTCGACGAGCTCGACGCCGGTGCGGTCGTCCGGCTGCTGCGTGACGTGCCGATGACCGGGATGCCGGCGCTGATGGACGCGCACGACGCCCTGGTCCTCCCGAGCCGCCGCGAGCAGTTCGGGATGGTGGTGCCCGAGGCGATGGCCCGGGGGCTGGCCGTCGTCGTCACCGACACGGTCGGCGCGGTCGGGCTGGTCGACCCGGGCCGCACCGGCCTCGTCGTCCCGGCCGAGGACCTCGCCGCGCTCGGTGCGGCGCTGCATCGCCTCGTGGACGAGCCGGGGCTCGCCGCGCGGATGGGGGCGGCCGGCCGCGAGCACGTCGCGCGGTGGGGCTCCCCGGCGGCGGCCGGGGCGGCGCTCGAACGGCTCGCGCTCGGCTGACCTCAGCCCGCGGCGAGCCGCAGCTGGACGACGGTCGCGACCACGATCACGGCGAGCAGCAGCAGCAGCGCCAGCGCGGTCGCGGGTCGCACCGGGCGGTCAGCCCCGCGGGTCGGGCCGGTCGTCCTCGACGGCCCGACCGATGCGGTCCACCTCGGCGTCCATGCTGTCGAGCATCCGGGCCCCGCCCTCGGCCGGGACCGTCAGCCGGGCCAGGGCCGCGTCGATCAGGCCGCGGACCTCGTCGAAGGACGCGGCCGCACGGGTGCGCAGCTCGCCGGCGTCGTCGACGAGGACGTTGACCCAGCGGCGCTGCTGCTCGCGCAGGCGGGCGACCTCGGCCTCGAGCGCGCGGACCTTCGGGTCCTCGGACACACCCTCGCCCCCGGGGGCGGGGCGCCGGAACCAGTCGGAGAGGGGGTTCGCCACGGGGACCTCGCAGGCCGTCGGGCCCGCCTCGGCGCGACGCGCGCCCGACCGACGACGACCGGGAGGCTACTCCGTCCCGGGGGAGGCGGCGAGGGGTCCGAGGGGGCGCTCGTACGCTCGTGACGCCGCCCGCGCGATCGCGTGCCACGTCCGTCGAGCCCGGAGGTCCCGGTGTCCGCCGCCCCGCCCGACCCCGGCGTGCCGTCCGGGCTGGTGGTGTTCACGCGGGCCCGGTGCGGCGTCTGCCACCGGGCCGAGGGTCTGGTGCGGCGCGAGGTCCGCCGGACCGTCCCCTGGCGCCGGCCGACGGTCTCGGTCGTGGACGTCGACGCCGCCGGGTTGGCCGACCGCTACGGGGTCCGCGTCCCCGTCGTCGTGCTCGACGGCGTCGAGATCGGCGAGCTCGAGCTCGCACCGGGCGTCGTCCGGGCGGCGCTCCGCGCCCGGGGTCGCTCGGCCCGCGACGGCCGGACCCGCGCCCGCCGGGCGGGAGGGCGCCGTGAGCGGTGAGCCGCCCCCGCGGTCGATCCCGACGGCGACGGCCGGGCGGCTGCCGGCCTACCACCGGGCCCTCGTCGCCGCGGCGGCCGCCGGCGCCCGGACCTGCTCGTCGGCCGAGCTCGCGGCCGCGGTCGGCGCGCATCCCGACCAGGTCCGGAAGGACCTCTCGCACCTCGCCACCCGGGGGACCCGAGGCGTCGGGTACCCGGTCGGGGCCCTCGTCGACGAGCTGGCCGGCGTGCTCGGGCTCGCGACCGAGCGCGCCGTCGTCCTCGTCGGCGTCGGCAACCTCGGTCGGGCGCTGGCCACCTACGACGGGTTCGCGGCCCGGGGGCTGCGGCTCGCGGCCCTCGTCGACGTCGACCGCCGCGTCGTCGGCCGGCGCGTCGGGGACCTCGCCGTCGGGCACGTCGACGAGCTGCCGGCCCTGGTCCGGCGGCACCGGGTCGAGCTCGGGGTCGTCGCCGTGCCGGCCGCGGCCGCGCAGGCCGCCGCGGACGCGCTGACCGGCGCCGGCGTCACCGCCCTCCTGAGCTTCGCCCCCGCGCACCTCCGGGTCCCCGACGGCGTCGTCGTGCGGAGCGTCGACGTCGCGACCGAGCTGCAGCTCCTCGGGCTGCTCCGGGGCCGGCCGGCGGCGCGGGCCGGGACGTGAGCGACCCGGCCGGCTCGGCAGGCGCCGTCCGGCGGGTCGTCGCCCGCGTCGGCGCGGTCCGCC
>JAFMLG010000079.1 GCA_017852335.1 Actinomycetota bacterium
GCAGCGTGGCCGGCACCCGTCCCGCCGCGGCCGCCCCGCCGGACGGCGCGGACGTCGCACGGCTCCGCGTCGCGGTGGACGCCGCGGCCGGCGCGCCGACGGATCCCGCGGACGCCCCCGCCGCCTCGCCCGGCGTCGCCCCCGTCGAGCTGGACGACCGGAAGCGCCGGGTGCTGCGCACGGTCGTGACCGAGTTCGTCGCGACCGGGCAGCCGGTCGGGTCCGCCCACGTCGTCGCCGTCGCCGGCCTCGACGTCTCGACGGCGACCGTGCGCAGCGACCTCGCCGCGCTCGAGGAGCTCGGGCTGGTCTCGCAGCCGCACGCCTCGGCCGGTCGGATCCCGACGGACCGCGGGTACCGCTGGTTCGTCGACGATCTCCGGACCGCGCCGGGCCTCGACCCGCGCCGCCGGGCCGCGATCGAGGAGCTGCTCGGGTCGTCGCGCGACGTCGAGGAGCTGCTGGCCCGCACGGCCACGGTCCTGACCCAGCTGACGCGCCTCGTCGCGCTGGTGATCTCGCCGGCGCTCGGCGCGTCGCGGCTGAAGCTGGTGGAGCTGGTGACGCTGACGCCCGCCAGCGCGCTCCTGCTGCTGGTCTCGGACACGGGCCGCGTCGAGAAGCACGCGGTCGACCTCCCGCCCGGCACCGACGAGCGTGACCTCGACCGCGTCCGCGCGATCCTCGCCGACCGGCTGGTCGGCCGGCGGGTCGCCGACGTCGGTCCGACGCTGCGGGCGCTCTGCGACGAGGCCCCCGCGGACCTGCGGGGCTGCCTGCGCGCCATCGCGGCCGAGGCCGCCGCCGCCGTCCGCGAGGAGCGCGTGCACGAGGTGTACGTCGGCGGGCAGGCGGCGCTGGCGGACGACGCCTCGCTGGACCGCGGCGACCTCTCGCGCCTGCTGCAGCTGCTCGAGGAGCGCGAGACGCTGGCGCGGCTGCTCGAGGACGCGTCCGACGGCGACGACGGTCCGAGCGTGCGCATCGGGGAGGAGCACGCGCAGGAGGACCTCCGCGCGACGTCGCTGGTCGCGCAGCGGTACCGGCTCGTCGCCGACGGCTCGCTCGGCGTGCTGGGTCCGACGCGGATGGACTACGGCGGAGCGCTCGCCACGGTCCGCGCCGTCTCGGACCAGCTCCAGCGGACGCTCCGGGACCTGACCGCGGATGGCTGATCTCTACGCCGTCCTCGGCGTCGCGCCGGACGCGCCGTCCGAGGAGCTGAAGCGCGCGTACCGCCGGCTCGCGAGGGAGCACCACCCGGACGCGGGCGGGGACGAGGCGCGGTTCAAGGAGATCTCGCACGCGTACGACGTGCTCGGTGACCCCGAGCGCCGCGCCCGGTACGACCGGTACGGCGAGGACGGGCCGGGCGGTCGTGGCGGGGCGGGCGACTTCGGCTTCGGCGGCATCGGCGACGTCATCGACGCGTTCTTCGGCGGCTTCGGGCAGCCGTCCGGCGGCGGCGCGCGGCGCGAGCGCTCCGGTCGCGACGTCCTCGTCGGGGTCGAGCTGACCCTCGACGAGGTCCTCTCCGGCGCCGCCCGCGCGGTCGAGGTCGAGGTCGCGAGCGTCTGCGAGCGGTGCGACGGGACCGGGTCGGCCGACGGGCGGGCGCCCGAGCGGTGCGGCCGGTGCGGAGGGGCGGGCCAGCTGCGCCGCGCCGTCCGGACGCCGCTCGGGAGCCTCACCACCGCGACGCCCTGCTCCGACTGCGACGGGACCGGGCGCCGCGTGGCCGACCCCTGCCGCGGCTGCCGCGGGGAGGGTCGCGCGGTCCGCGTCCGGACCGTCGACGTCGAGCTCCCGGCGGGGCTGGAGGACGGCGACCGCATCCCGCTCCGCGGTCGGGGCGAGGCCGGGCGCCAGGGCGCGCCGGCCGGGGACCTGTACGTCCAGGTCGCGGTCACGCCGGACCCGGCGCTGGCGCGGGACGGGACGGACCTCCACACGGTCGTCGACGTGCCCGTGACGGTGCTGCTGCTCGGCGGCCGCCTCCGCGTGCGGGGTGTCGGGGACGAGGTCCACGAGGTCGACGTCCCGGCCGGCGCGCGGCCGGGCACGCCGGTCACGGTCCGACGGGCCGGCCTGCCGGTCCGGGGCGGCGGCCGCCGCGGGGACCTGGTCGTCCATCTCGCGGTCGACGTACCGGCGCAGCTCGACGCGGCCCAGCGCGAGCTGGTCACCCGCCTCGCGGCGCTGCGCGGGGAGGCCGACGGACCGCACGACGCGGCCCAGCACCGGCCGTGACCGCGGGGCCGCAGGTCCTCGTCCCGTCGGGGCTGGCGACGGCGACCGCCGGGACGTGCCTGGACCTCGCGGCCGAGGACCTCCATCACCTGCGCCGGGTGCTGCGGCTCGACGACGGCGCGCCGGTGCGGCTGACGGACGGGGTCGGACGCACCGCCGCGGCCCGGCTGGTCGCCGACGGGGCCGAGCTGACGGCCGATCCCGTGGCGGTCCCGCGGCCCGCCCCGCGGCTGGCCCTCGCGCAGGGCCTGACGCGCGGGCGCCGGGCCGACGACGCGGTCCGGACCTCGGCCGAGCTCGGGGCCGACCTCCTCGTCCGCGTCGTCGCCGCCCGGACCCAGGGGCGGCCCGGCGGGG
>JAFMLG010000080.1 GCA_017852335.1 Actinomycetota bacterium
GACGGTGCGTGGCGGTCGACGGTGACGCGGCCGGCGAGGATACTGACGTCCGCCGTCGCGGCCACGGGGGGTTCGGGATGCACCGACCGCGCGGACGGGTCGTCGCCGCGGTGCTGCTCGGCGCCGTCGCCACCGCGGTCGTGCGGCGCAGCCTCCTGGTCGTGCGCGGCCCGTCGATGCGCCCGACGCTCGAGGCCGGCGACGTCGTCGTCACACTGCCGGTCCCGCCGAGCCCACCGCTGCCGGGGCGGTGGCGCGACCGGCTGCTCGCCCGCTGGCTGACGCCGGGCCGCGTCGTGGTGCTGGCCGATCCCGCCCGACCCGAGCACCGCATCGTGAAGCGCATCGTCGCCGTGCACCCGGACGGCGTCGACGTCCGCGGCGACGACCCGGGCTGGTCCATCGACAGCCGCGTGTTCGGCCGCGTCCCGCCGGCGGAGGTGCGCCGCGTGGTGCTCGGGCGATGGCCGGTGCGCGGACCGGGGCGCGGACCTTCACGCGGACCGGGGCGCGGACCGGCCCGGCGTCAGTCCCCGGAGGCTCCGTCGGCCTGACGCGTCGCCCACCAGGCGTCCAGCTCGGCCAGCGCCTCGGCGTCCTCCATCGGCCCGCGCTCGACCCGCAGCTCGAGCAGATGCCGCCAGGCCTCGCCGACCACCGGGCCGGGCGGGATGCCGAGGTGGGCCATGATCGCCTCGCCGTCCAGCGCCGGCCGCAGCGCGTCCAGCTCCTCCTGCTCCCGCAGGTGGTCGATGCGCTCCTCGAGCTCGGTGACGCGGCGCTGGATCGCCCGGGCCTTGCGCGGGTCGCCGGTCGTGACGTCGGCCCGGGTCAGCAGGTTCAGCTGCTCGAGCACGTCCCCGGCGTCGCGGACGTACCGGCGGACCGCCGCGTCCGTCCAGCCGGCCACGTACGTGTGGAACCGCAGGTGCAGCCGGACCAGGTCGCTGACCCGGCGGACCGTCTCCTTGTCGAACCGCAGGTCGCGCAGCCGAGCCCGCGTCAGACGCGCACCGACGACGTCGTGGTGGTGGAAGGTCACGGTGCGGTCGCGGTGGATCTCGCGGGTGGCCGGCTTCCCGACGTCGTGGAGCAGTGCCGAGATCCGCAGCAGCAGGTCGGGACCGCGCGTCTCGAGCGCGATGGCGTTCCCGAGGACCGCCAGCGTGTGGTGGTAGACGTCCTTGTGGCGGTGCAGCGGGTCGACGCAGGCGTGCAGGTCCTCGAGCTCGGGCAGCACGTGACGGTGCAGGCCGGTGCGGACCAGCACGTCGACGCCGCGGTTCGGGACCGGGCCGAGCATCAGCTTCACCAGCTCGTCGCGGATCCGCTCCTTCGACACGGTCGCGAGCTCGTCGGCCATCTCGGCCGCGGCGACGAACGTCGCGTCGTCGATCTCGGCGTCGAGCACCGACACGAACCGCGCCATGCGGACCATGCGCAGCGGGTCGTCGCCGAACGAGACGTGCGGGTCGATCGGCGTGCGCAGCAGCGGCCGCGGCCGGTTCAGCGCCCGCAGCCCGCCGAACGGGTCGACGAACCGGAACTCGGGCACCTGCACCGCCATCGCGTTCACCGTGAAGTCGCGCCGGGCGAGGTCGTCCTCGATCGCATCGCCGAACGCCACCGTCGGATGCCGGGAGCCGGCGACGTACGTGTCGGCCCGGAACGTCGTGATCTCGATGGTGCGCCCCGGGTCGTCGCCGCGCCCGCGCCGGCAGGAGACGGTCCCGAACTCGGCGCCGGTCAGCCAGACCGCGTCGGCCCAGCCGCGGAGCAGCCGCTCGGTGTCCTCCGGCCGGGCCGACGTCGCGAGGTCGAGGTCGATGCGGTCGGCCGCCGCGGCGTCCGGACCGGCCCGCAGGGTGTCGCGGACGCTGCCGCCGACGAGGAACAGCTCGTGCCCGGCCGCCGCGAACCGCTCGCCGAGCTCGCGGACCTCGGGATGCACGTCGAGGAGCCGCCCGAGCTGGGCGGCCTGCTGCGCGTCGGGCGCGCCGGACGCGGGGGCGTCGGGCGCGGCGTCCGGCACGGAGGACTCGTCGGCCACGTCGGCCCCGCCTCGGGTCGGTCGCGGCGACGCTAGCCACCGCGCACCCCGGGTCACGGGACCGCCCGACACTACGATCGCCGCATGTCCGTCCCCCAGCGGCGCCTCGTCTCGGCCGGCGGGGTCGTCCTCGACGGCGACGCCCCCGGTGCGGGCCGCGTGCTGCTCATCACGATGATCGGTCAGGACGGCCGCGCGCGGTGGACGCTGCCGAAGGGCGGCGTCGAGCCCGGCGAGACCCACGAGGCCGCCGCGGTCCGCGAGGTCCGCGAGGAGACCGGCCACACCGCGGCGGTCCTCGCGCCGCTGCCCTCCGTGTCCTACTCCTTCCTCTGGCGGCCCGACGGCGTCCGGTACCGCAAGACCGTGCACTGGTTCCTCATGCGGTGGGACGGTGCGCCGCCCGGGCCGACGGACGGCGAGGTCGCCGAGGTCGCCTGGGTGGCGCACGCCGCCGCGCTGGACCGGCTGGCCCACCGCAGCGAGCGGGACCTGGTCGCGACCGCGCTGGACGCCGCCGCGGCGGCCGCGTCCTGAGGCGCCGTC
>JAFMLG010000047.1 GCA_017852335.1 Actinomycetota bacterium
ACCTCCCGCGGCGCCGCGGCGGTGCAGGCGCGGCGGCCGTGGGCGCCGCGGACCGCGGCGATCCGCCGGTCCGAGAACGCGCCGAGGCAGAGCCGCTCGAGGAGCGCCGGTCGCCGCGCGAGCAGCGCCAGCATCGGGGCGACCGCGCCGTCGTGCTTCAGGTCGACGGTGAGGTGCGCGGTCGGGAACGCGTCGAGCAGCTCCTCGAACCGCGGCACCGCCGCGTCGCCGTCGAACCGGACGGCCGCGACCTCGGCGGCGGTCATCGCGGCGATGGCGCCGGGACGTCCGGCGACGCGGTCGAGCGTCGGGTCGTGGCTGACGACCAGCGCCCCGTCGGCGGTGGCGTGGACGTCGGTCTCGAGGTGGCGGTACCCGAGGGCGACGGCGGCCGCGAAGGCCGGCAGCGTGTTCTCGGGCCCGCCGTGGCGGCCGCCGCGGTGCGCGATCGCGCGGGGACGACCGGCGTCCGCGGCGAGGAAGGGGTGCACCGCTCGCCTCCCCGGCCGTTCCGACGGCCGTGCCACGGCCACGCCGGACCGACGGCGAGGCTACGGCCGGGGGCCCGTCACTACCCTGCCGCCCGCACCGGCGACGGGGGACGCGATGGCACCGGCGGCGTTCGGGATCGGCCTCGCGACCCGCGACGCGCGGTCCGGCCGGCTCCTCGACGCCTGGTTCCCGACCCTCGGTCTGGCCGGCGCGGACGCCGACGCCTGCGACGCGGCCGTGCCGGGCTCGGGCACGCGGACGGTCCTCCTCGACGCCGACCCGGCCGCTCCGACCGAGGGCCGCGTCGGTGCGGCGCTGGCGGCGGTCGCCGCGGCCGCCGGGACCCCGGACCCGCTCGGCTCGACGCGGGTCCCCGTCGCCGTCGTGATCGCCGACCTCGCCACCGCCCCCGAGGACCCCAGCGAGGGCCTGCTGCGGCTGCACCTGCTCTCGCACCGCCTGGTCGTCCCGCACGGGCTGGCGCTCGACGGCGTGTTCGGGCTGCTCCCGAACGTCGCCTGGACCGACCTCGGCCCCTGCGAACCGGACGACGTCGACGCGGTCCGCATGGAGCTGGCCGGCCGCGGCCAGCGACTGGGCGTCCGGAGCGTCGACCGGTTCCCGCGCATGACCGACCACGTCACGCCGTCGGGCGTGCGCATCGGCGACGCCGACCGGGTGCGGCTCGGTGCGCACCTCGCGCCCGGGACCGTCGTGATGCACGAGGGGTTCGTCAACTTCAACGCCGGGACGCTCGGGACGTCGATGGTCGAGGGCCGCATCTCGGCCGGCGTCGTCGTCGGCGACGGCAGCGACCTCGGTGGCGGGGCCTCCATCATGGGCACGCTGTCCGGCGGCGGCACCGAGACGATCCGCGTCGGCGAGCGGTGCCTCATCGGCGCGAACGCCGGCATCGGGATCTCGCTGGGTGACGACTGCGTCGTCGAGGCCGGGCTGTACGTGACCGCGGGCACGAAGGTGACGCTGCCGGACGGGACGGTGACGGCGGCCCGGGCGCTGAGCGGCCGCGACGGACTGCTGCTGCGGCGCGACTCGGTCTCGGGCTCGGTCGTCGCGCTGGCCCGCGAGGGCGCGACCGGCGACTGGGGCGGGCTGAACGCCGCGCTCCACGCGAACGACTGACGCGACGATGACCTCCGACGCCGGCGCGGTCCGCGAGGAGCTGATCGCCCGCCTCATCGACCTCTGCGAGGAGCCGGCGGTGACCGGGTCCGAGCGGGCGCTCTGCGACCGCCTCGAGGCGCGGTACCGGGCGGCCGGCGATCAGGTCCTCCGCGTCGGCGACTCGCTGGTGGTCGGCGCGGACGACGACCCGCGGCCGCTGGTGCTGCTGGTCGGACACCTCGACGTCGTCCCGCCGACCGACGACGACCGCACGCCGCGCGTGGAGGCCCGCGACGGGGGCGACGTCGTCGTGGCGCGCGGCGCGTCGGACATGCACGCGGGCAACGCCGTCGGGATGCACCTGTTCGAGGACGCCGCGCTCAGGGCGGCCTCGCCGTACGCGCTGGCCCTGGTCCTGTACGCCGGCGAGGAGGGACCGGCGGAGGGGAACCAGCTGGAGGCCGTGCTGGAGGCGGCGCCGTGGCTGGGCGCCGCGGCCCTGGCGGTCGTGCTCGAACCCACGGGGGGCGCGGTCGAGCTCGGGTGCAACGGGGTGCTGCACGCGCTGGTGTCGTTCCGCGGCCTCGCCGCCCACTCGGCCCGGCCGTGGCTCGGGCGCAGCGCCCTGACCGCGGCCGGGGCGTTCCTGACGCGGCTCGGGGACGTGGCCCCCGTCGAGCACGAGATCGACGGGCTCGTCTACCGCGACGTCGTCGTCGCGACCCGCGCCTGGACGCCGGGGCTCGAGCCGGGCGGGCCGGCGGACGGCCCGGGCAACGTCGTGCCCGAGCGGTTCACCGTCGACCTGAACCACCGCTTCGCCCCGACGCGCGATCTCGCGACGGCCGAGGCGCAGCTGCGCGCGACGATCGCCGAGCTGCTGGCCGGCGTCGAGGCCGACGTCGAGGTCGTCGACCGCTCCCCCGCGGCCGCGCCGCACCGCGACGCCCCGGCCGTCACCGCGCTGATCGCCGCCGTCGGCGGCGAGGTCGGCGCGAAGCAGGGCTGGACGGACGTCGCCCGGTTCACCGCCCGCGGCGTGCCGGCGCTGAACCTCGGCCCGGGCACGACCGAGCAGGCCCACCGCCGGGGCGAGCACGTCGCCGTCGACGCGCTGCTCGACGTCGCCGCACGGCTGCGCCGGTTCCTGGCCGCCCCGGCCGCGTGAGCGTCACCCACCGCTTCACGGACCTCGAGGGGGCCGCGCCCGACGAGGCGGTCGTCGTCGTCGACGTGCTCCGCGCGTTCACGACCGTGCCGTGGCTGCTGACGCGCGGGGTCACGGACGTCGTCGCCGTCGCCGAGGTCGACCACGCCCTGGCGCTGGCGCGTGGCGGGGCGCTCGACGGCGCGCTGATCGCCGGCGAGCGCGGCGGCCGACCCCTGCCCGGCTTCGACCTCGGGAACTCGCCGACCGCGCTGGCCGACGTCGACCCGGCGGTGCTGCGGGGTCGGACGGTGGTGCAGCGGACCTCCGCCGGCACGCAGGGACTGGTCCGGACCGCCGGCGCGGGGCTGCAGCTCGCCGCGTCGTTCGTGACCGCCGGTGCGACCGCGGCGGCGCTGCGTCGGGCCGGGGTCGGTGCGGTGACCTACGTCGTCACCGGGGCGTCGCTCGGCCGCGACGGGGACGAGGACCTGGCCTGCGCCGAGCTGATCGCGGCCCGCGTCGACGGCGGCGACCCGGACCCGGCGCCGTACACGGCCCGGGTCGCGGCGTCGGACTGGGGCCGGATGTTCGGACCGGACGGCCCGGACTGGGCACCGGCCGCCGACCTCGCCCACGCGGTCGACGTCGACCGGTTCGGGTTCGCCCTCGAGGGACGGCACGACGCCGACCTCGACGCGGTCGTGCTGACCGCCGTCTCGGGCGGGGGCTGGCCGGTCGGATGAGCGGTGCGGCGGCGGCCCCCGCCCCGACCGGGCCGTCGGCGCACCGCCGTCCTCAGCCGAACCGGCCCGAGATGTAGGACTCGGTCCGCGGGTCGGAGGCGCGGGTGAAGATGACGTCGGTCCGGTCGTACTCGACCAGCGTCCCGGCCCGCTTCCCGCTCTCGTCGTCGACCTCGAGGGTGAAGAACGCCGTGCGGTCGCTGACGCGGGCGGCCTGCTGCATGTTGTGGGTCACGATGACGATCGTGTAGTCCTTCTTCAGCTCGCGCATCAGGTCCTCGATGCGCAGCGTCGCGATCGGGTCGAGGGCCGAGCAGGGCTCGTCCATCAGGATGACGTCGGGCGACGTCGCGATCGCGCGGGCGATGCAGAGCCGCTGCTGCTGGCCGCCGGAGAGCGCCAGACCGGACTCGTGGACCTTGTCCTTCACCTCGTCCCAGAGGGCCGCGCCGACGAGTGAGCGCTCGACCAGCTCGTCCATGTCACCGGTGTACCCGTTGATCTTCGGACCGAAGGCGACGTTCTCGTAGATGGACTTCGGGAACGGGTTCGGCTGCTGGAACACCATGCCGATGCGCCGCCGCACCTCGACCGGGTCGACCCCCTCGGCGTACAGGTCGTGGCCGTGGTACGCGACGGTGCCGTCGACACGTGCGGACGGGACGAGGTCGTTCATGCGGTTCAGCGACCGCAGCACGGTCGACTTGCCGCAGCCCGACGGACCGATCAGGGCGACGATCTCGTTCTGCGGCACGTCGAAGCTGCAGGTGTCGACCGCCGTGACGTCGCCGTAGTGGACGCTGACGTCGCGGAGCTGGAAGACCGGCTCGCCGGCCACCTCGGGAGCGGCGGCCCCGGCGTCACGGTCCTCGACCCGGATGCGGACGGCCGCGGCCCCCGCGTCGGACGGCACGGTCCCCGTCGTGGTCTCGCTCATGCTCCCCTCCTGCGTACTCGTGCGGATGTCAGCGCTTCCGGGCGTACCGGTTGCGGAGGATGATGGCCCCCGAGTTCATCGTGAGCAGCACCGCGAGCATCACGATGATGCCGGCGGCGGCCGCCTCGATCTGGAACTCGGCCTGGGGCCGCTTGATGAAGTCGTAGACCTGGACCGGCAGCGCCCCGAACGCCTCGAGGATGTCCCACGGCGCGTTGTCGGCCCGGCGGCTGAAGACGGCGCCGGCGACGAGGATCGGCGCGGTCTCGCCGACGGCGCGGGACAGGGCCAGGATGGTCCCCGTCAGGACGCCGGGCATGGCGACGGGGAGGACCTGCTTCCGGGTCGCCTGCCACGGTGTGGCGCCCAGCGCCAGCGCCCCGTTGAAGATCGAGGGCGGCACGGCCCGGATCGCCTCGCGCGAGGCGACGATGATGACCGGGAGGATCAGCAGGGTCAGCGCCAGCGCGCCGCTGATCAGCGTCCGTCCGAAGTTCAGGATGTAGACGAACATCGCGGCGGCGAGCAGGCCGTACACGACGGACGGGACGCCGGCGAGGTTCGCGATGTTGACCTGCATGAACCGCGTGAAGCGGTTGTCCGGTGCGAACACCTCGAGGTAGATCCCTGCACCGACCCCGATCGGGAACGTCATCCCGGCGACCAGGACCATCAGCGACAGCGATCCGGTGAGGCCGGTGCGGATGCCCGTGTCCTCCGCCCGCCGGCTGGTGTAGTTCGTGAAGAACTCGGTCCGGATGCGCCCGGCCCCGTCGCCGAGCACGTCGAAGAGCAGCGAGAGCATCACGACCAGCGCGATCAGCGTGGCGCCGAGCAGGACCGCCTGGAACAGCCGCTCGCGCCGCAGGCGGGCCCGGGGGGCGGAGAGGTCGAGGACCGCCGCGCGGGCGATGCCGGCCGGGGTGGAGAGGACGCTCACTCGTAGGCCTCCCGGAAGCGACGGACGATGCGGTTGGCGATGATGTTCAGCGCGAAGGTCATCAGGAAGAGCACGATGCCGATCGCGAAGATCGAGTTGTAGGTCAGCGAACCCCGCGACGCCTCGCCACCGACGGCCTGGACGATGTATCCCGTCATGGTCTGGATCTGCGACCCCGGGTTGACGGTCAGCGTCGGCAGGTTGCCGGCGGCGACCGCGACGATCATCGTCTCGCCGATGGCGCGGCCCATCGCGAGGATGACGGCCGAGACGATGCCCGACAGGGCCGCGGGGAACAGGACCCTCCGGATGGTCACCGACTTGGTCGCCCCCATGCCGTACGAGGCGGCGCGGAGGCCGTCGGGCACGGCCCGGAGCGCGTCCTCCGAGAGCGAGGCGACCGTCGGGATGATCATGATCCCGACGACCAGTCCGGCGCTGAGCGCGTTGAAGATGCTGATTCGCTCCGGCGAGAAGATCGTCCGGAGCGCGGGGGTGACGAGCGTCAGCGCGAAGTACCCGAGGACGACGGTCGGGATGCCGGCCAGGACCTCGAGCATCGGCTTCAGCACGCCACGTACCCGGGCCGGCGCGTACTCCGAGAGGTAGGCCGCCGACGCGAGCCCCAGCGGGACCGCGACGCTCAGCGCGATCACGGTGACGAGCAGCGTCCCCGAGACCAGCGGCAGCACGCCGATCCGGAACCCCTCACTGAGGGGGTCGCCGAACGGCCGCCACTCGGTGTCGGTCAGGAACTCGACGATCGAGACGTTGCCGAAGAACTTCACGCCCTCCTCGAGGAGGACGAAGACGATGGCGAGGGTGGTGGCGATCGAGACCGCGGCGAAGGTCCAGAGGACCGCGAGGATGAGGCGTTCGCCGTACCGGTTCGACCTCGGCGCCAGGGAGACGTCGGGAGCGGGCGTCACGACGGGCGAGAGGGTCGTCATCTCCGGCTCCCTGGAGCGGTCGTTCGACGCTAGCGAAGCGCCGGTCGGGCGAGGTCCCGGCGCGGTGGGCGCCCCCGGAGGGGCGCCCACCGGCCGTGGACGGGGCGTCAGCCCGCGGCGATCGCGGCCTCGACGCCGGCACGGGCCGCCGAGAGCTCGGCGTCGGTGGCCTGGATGTACCCGACATCACCGATGACCTCGTTCACGGTGTCGAGGTAGAAGGTCGCGAAGTCGGCGACGGCCGGGTCGGCCAGCGCGTCGTTGCGGACGTAGACGAACAGCGGCCGGGTGGCCTGGTACGAGCCGTCCTGCGCGGTCTCGACGCTGGGGGCGACGCAGCCGTCACCGGCGTCGTACTCGAGGGCGCGGAAGGCGTCCGTGTTGTTGATGTAGTACGCGAACCCGAAGAACCCGAACGAACCGACCGAGCCCGACACACCCTGCGAGATGATGTTGTCATCCTCGGAGGCGTTGTAGTCCTGGCGCGAGCCCTCGACGTCCATGATGTCCTCGACCATGAAGTCGTAGGTGCCCGAGTCGCTGCCCGGCGCGTAGATGTCGATGGCGGCGTTCGGGAAGGCCGGGTTGACCTGGTCCCACGTGTCGACGCCGTCGGGGCCGAAGATGCGGATCAGCTCCTCGGTGGTGATGCAGGCGACCGACTCCGGCGTGTCCGGCGAGGTCACCATCGTGAGCGCGTCGGTCCCGACGCGGATCTCGGTGAACTCGATGCCGTTGGAGGCGCAGAGCTCGGCCTCCGAGTCCTTGATGGCCCGCGAGGCGTTCGAGAACTGCGTGTCACCGACGCCGCAGAACCGCTCGAAGCCACCGCCGGAACCGGAGATGGAGAGGTTGACGACGACACCGGGCTGGACCGCCGCGTACTCCTCGGCGATCGCGTCCGTGAGCGGGCCGACGGTGGACGACCCGTCGATCTCGATGGTGCCCTCGAGCGGGGCGGCCTCGGGGGCGGCCTCCTCGGAGGACTCCTCGGTGGCGGCGGGGGCCGGGGCCGGGGCCGCGTCCTCGGTCTCGTCCTCGCCGCCGCAGGCGGCGAGGAGCAGGGCGGCCGCGGAGAGGGCGGCGACCCGTCGGGTGAAGCTGCGCATCAGGGATCTCCTGTTGTTCGCGTGTCGGCGGCGCGGTGGCCGTACCGTCGGGAGTCCGTCGGCCGTGCGCCGAGCGGGCGGGCGCCTTCCGGCGACCTGCGACAGCGACCGTAAGCAGCGGGCCTTGCCGCCCGACCGCGCGAAGGAGAACGGAAGGTGAACGTCGACGCGGCCCCGCGGCGCCCCGCCCGGGCCCTCCGCCGCCGCCTCCCGATCGCGGTGCTCGCGGTGGCCGCGGTCGAGGTCGTCGCGGCGATCCTGGGGCGCGGCTCCCCGTCCCTGGTCGTCGCGGACCTGCTGGTCACGCTGACCCCGGGGCCCCTCGCGACCTGGTTCCTGGGCACCTTCCGGGCCGCGGCCCGACCGCTGGCGGCGCTGGTCGCGGCCGCCGGCCTCATCGTCACGGTGACCGGCCTGCTCGTGCTCCTGCGGCCCGGGGGCCGGGCCGCCGACGACGGGGCGCCGGACCCCTCCCGCCGCCGGGTCCTCGACCTCGGTGCGGCGGCCGTGGCCGCGCTCGGCGCGATCGGACTGGTCCGGGCCGCCCGCGGCTCGGGCGTCGTCGCCGGCGACGGCGGGGCGACCGCCGGCCCCGCCGGGGCGGCCCGCCTGCCCGCGGTCCCGACCCCGCTGCCCGCGGTGACGGCGGCGCAGGACCTCGCACCGACGGTGCCGGGGCTGTCCCCCGTCCTGACCCCGGTCCCGGACTTCTACCGGATCGACACGGCGATGATCGTGCCGCGGGTCGACGCGGGGTCGTGGCGGCTGCGGATCCACGGCATGGTCGCGCGCGAGGTCACGCTGACCTTCGACGAGCTGGTCGACCTCGGCGTGGTCGAGCGGGACGTCACCATCTCCTGCGTCTCGAACGAGGTCGGCGGCGACCTCGTCGGCACGCAGCGCTGGACCGGCGTGCCGCTGCAGCGCGTCCTCGACCTGGCCGGACCCGACCCGGCGGCGACGCAGCTGGTCGGCCGGTCGGTCGACAGCTGGACCGCCGGGTTCCCGACGGCGCTGGCCGCGTCACCCGACGCGCTGGTCGCGGTCGGGATGGGCGGCGCGCCGCTGCCGGCCCGGCACGGCTTCCCGGCGCGACTGGTCGTGGCCGGGCTGTACGGCTACGTCTCGGCGACGAAGTGGCTGACCGAGCTCGAACTGACGACGTGGGACGAGTTCGACGGGTTCTGGATCTCGCGCGGCTGGGCGAAGGAGGGCCCGGTCAAGACCGCCTCCCGCATCGACGTCCCCCGCGACGGCGTCGGCGTCACGGCCGGGACGGTGACGGCCGCCGGCGTCGCGTGGGCGCCGGGACGGGGGATCGCCGGCGTCGAGGTCCGGGTCGACGGCGGACCGTGGCGGCCGGCGACGCTGTCCGAGCCGCTCGCGGACACCACCTGGGTCCAGTGGACGTGCGACCTCGACCTGGCCGCCGGGACGCGCGTGCTCGAGGTCCGTGCCGTCGACGGGGACGGTGAGGTCCAGTCCGAGGGCCCGCGGGCGGTGCTGCCCGACGGCGCCGAGGGGTGGCACCGCCGCGAGGTCCGGGTGGTCTGAGGGCCGCTCAGCCCCCCTGCGGCCCGATCGCGTCGGCGCCCGCGCCGTGGATCGCGAGGAACCGGTCGACGTGGCCCGTGAGGTAGGCGGTGTCGACGGGCGCGCCGACGACGAAGGCGCGGTGGACGACGCCGGCCGCGAGGTCGTCGAGCAGCTGCTCGACGTCGGTGCCCTCGGGCAGCTCGCCGCGGGCGAGCGCCCGGTCGACCAGCCGGCGCAGCACCGCCCGGCGCTGCGCGGTCAGCCGCTGCTGCATCGCCGCGACGGTCGGGTCGTGGGCGGCCTCGGCCAGCATCGAGAGCAGCATGCCGCGGCTCGGCGCCTCGCCGAGGAACGCCCCGAACGGCCCGACGGCCGCGATCAGGTCGTCGCGGAGCCGACCGGTGTCGGGGTCCTCGGCGATCGGCCCGTGCTCGGCGACCGTCTCGACGAGGAGCTGCTCGCGGTCGCCCCAGTGCCGGTAGAGGGTGGATCGGGCCACGTCGGCGCGCTGCGCGACCGCCTCGAGGGAGAAGGCGCCGAGTCCGCCGGTGGCCAGGACCTCGGCGGCGGCGGCCAGTACGGCGGCCCGGGTGCGACGAACCCGGGGGTCGACGCGATCGGGTGCGACCGCGTCGGCGGCGGCGCCCTCGCCCATCGGGACCTCCGGTCGACCGCGGTCGGTTGACGCGGCTCGTTCCGCTACGGTAGCGTCGCATTCGCAACACTGCTGTCCGACTTCCCGCGGACCGCGTCCCGTGCACCTCCCGCTCCGCCCCTCCCACCGCTCCCACCCGCTCCCGCGGGTCCCGCCCCCTCGCTCACCCGCCGGTCCGCCGGCGGCCCGCCGCCCGGAGTCCCCGTGAAGACGCTGATCCGCCTGCTGGCCCGCACCGTCGAGCGCGCCGCCGCCCCGCTGCTGGTCGTCGTGCTGCTCGCCACCGTCGGCTTCGGCTACCTGAACACGCAGCTGGTGAACGCCACCGGCCAGGAGGCGTTCTCGCCGGAGAGCGACGAGATCCTCGCCTCCGAGCGCATCGGCGAGCTGTTCGGCGAGGAGTCCGTCGCCTCGGTCATGCAGGTCGTGATCCGCAGCGAGGGCGGCGACGTCATGAGCCCCGAGGGGTACGCCGTCACCTCCCGCATCCTCCCCGCCCTCGAGGAGGCCGGCCTCGGTGACGTCATCGGCGCGCCGAACCCGGGCCAGCCCGCGGTCGCGACGTTCCTCGACCCGGTCGCGTTCGCCGCCGCGCAGGCCGGCGTCGACCCGACGACGCTGGACGCCGCGGCGTTCGACGACCTCTACGCGCGGGCGCTCGAGGCGGCCGGCCCGGAGGGCGCGTTCGTGTCGCAGCTGGTCCCCGAGGGCAGCGGGACCAGCAGCGACGTCGGCCTCGCGCTCGTGTTCGTGCAGTCCACGTCGAACCTCGACGCGCAGGTCGCCCGCGAGCAGGCCGTCGCCGAGGTCCTCGAGGGCCTCGCGACCGACGGGGTCGAGCTGCGCCCGTTCTCGTTCAGCCTGCTGTTCGACGACGAGGCGTTCGACTTCGAGGCCGAGCTCGGCCGCCTTTTCGGCAGCGCGTTCGCCATCATCATCGGCGTGCTGCTGTTCGTCTACTGGCTCCGCACCGGCGGGAACAGCACCCGTGGCCGCGCGCTGCGCCGCACCTTCGCCGACATGGGCCTGACGATGGTCACCATCGTCGTGGCCATCGTCTGGACCCAGGGCATCACCGCGCTGCTGCAGATGGCCGGGATCGTCGGGGACCTCAGCGAGGTCGCGCAGATCGTCCCGATCCTGCTGATCGGGCTCGGCGTCGACTACGGCATCCACCTCACCTCCCGGTACCGCGACGAGGCGGGGGCCGGCGCGTCGGTCGACGCCGGCATCTCGCGGGCGATCGGCACCGTCGGCGTGGCCCTGGTCCTCGCGACCGTCACGACCGTCATCGGGTTCCTCGCGAACGTGTTCAACCCGATCCCGGCGCTCGTCGACTTCGGCATCATGGCCGCGGTCGGCATCGTGTCCTCGTTCGTGCTGATGCTGACCTTCGTCCCCGCCGTCCGGGTGCTGCTGGACCGCCGGGCCGAGCGGCGCGGCACGCTGCCGACCGACGGCATGGGCGCCACGTCCTCGCGCCTGCTGCCGCAGCTGATGGGCCGCACCGCCGTCCTGGCCGAGAAGGTCCCGGCGCTGACCCTGGCGGTCATGCTGGCGCTGGGCGGCGCCGGCTGGGTCGGGTTCACCAACCTCGAGACGAAGTTCTCGTTCACCGACTTCCTGCCGCCGGACGCCCCCCAGGTCCTGACCCTCGAGCTGATCTCCGAGCGGTTCTCCGGCGGGTTCGGCGAGACCACCCAGGTCCTCGTCGAGGGCGACGCCATCGCGACGCCGGCCGGCATGAACGCGCTGGCCGCCTCGATCGAGGACATGGTCGGGACCCCCGACGTCGTGACCGTCCCGACGCCGGTCGGCGAGGTCGCGCAGGTCCGGTCCATCGTCTCGCTGTTCCAGACCCCGTTCACCCCCGGTCCCGACGGCACGCCCGTCGACCCGGCCACCGCCGGCGCGCTGGTCGCGGCCGGCTGGGACCCGCAGGCCGGCCGGTTCGCCGACGACGCCGACGTGACCGCGGCCGTCGCCGCCGTCGACGGCGCCGGCATCGGCACGGTCCTGCACGTCGAGGACGGCGTCCCGACCGCCGCGCTGCTCGAGGTCACGACGCAGGCCGGCGAGGACCGGTCGCTCCAGCTGCGGGACGCGCTCGAGGCCGACCTCGGCCCCGCCGTCGCGGCCGGGCTGACCGTCATCGCGACGTCGCAGAACATCATCTCGTCCGCGATCACCGACGGACTGGTCGACTCGCAGCTGTCCTCGCTGCTGGTCACGCTGATCGCGGCGACGCTGGTGCTGATGATCTCGTTCGGGATCGAGAACCGCCGTCCGTTCCTCGGCGTGATCACGATGATCCCGGTCGCGCTGGTGGTCCTCTGGACGTTCGGTGGCATGTACCTGGCCGGCATCCCCTTCGGCCCGGTGACCGCCACCCTGACCGGGCTCGCGATCGGCATCGGCGTGCCGTACACGATCCACATGGCCCGTCGCTTCGAGGAGGACCGCCAGCGGTTCGACTCGATCGAGGACGCCATCCGCGAGACGACGACCCGCACGGGCGGCGCGCTGGCCGGCTCGGCGTTCACGACCGCCGCCGGGTTCGGGATCCTCATCACCTCGACGCTGACCCCGTTCCGCCAGCTCGGTCAGGTCACGAGCCTCGCGATCACCCTCTCGCTGCTGGGTGCCGTCCTGGTGCTCCCGTCGCTGCTGGTCATCTGGGAGCGGTGGCACCGCCGTCGCGGCGACGCCGGCACGGCGCGCGCCACGCGATCGGTCGTGCGGACCGAGGCCCCGATCGCGACCGGCGCGGGCGCCGGTGCGGCGACCGTCGCCCCGGCCTCGACCGCCCCGAGCGCGACGTCGACCTCGGCGGACGGCGGCCTGCTGCGCCGCATGGTCCGGCTGGCCGCGGGCGCGGCGGCGCTGCGGGTCGCGATCGCGGCGGTCCGGCGGGGCTGAGCCCGCGCTCCGGCGGACGGCCGACGTATCGACCGGAACGGACTCAGGTCGGCAGCGGGTACCGGACGATGACGACGCCGGACCCTCCGGCCCCTCCCAGCTGGTCGCCGTCGTCGTTCGCCCCGCCGCCACCACCTCCGGTCCCGGAGGGGGCAGCGGACACGTCGACGGTCGCGTTCTCGTCCTGGCCGTCGACGCCCCCTCCGACCGACGCGGTCCCGCCCTGGGCCGCGCCACCGCTCGCGAACCAGCCCCCATCGCCGATACCGGTCCCGAACACGGTCGTGAAGACGTAGGTCGTCGGCTCGACGGTGACGCGGTCGAGGCCCACCCCTCCGTCCAGTCCGGTCGCGGCACCACCGGCTCCGCCACCCCCGCCGCCTCCGGCGTTGCCGGAGGCCGCGGCGCCGTCATGCCCGTGGCCGTACGTCCCCGAATCACCGGACCGTCCGCGCTGCGTCGCCGAGCCGCCGGGGCCGGTCGCGGCGTTCTGTCGGGCCCCTCCCCCGCTGCCGCCGTCCTGCCCGCCCCGGGCGGCCGTCGTCGATCCGAACCGCTGCCCGGCGGCGCCGCCGCCGACGGCGACGAGTCCGTCGATGCTCGAGTCGGACCCGTTCTGCTCGGCCGCGCCGCCGGCGCCGACGACCACCGCGTACGACGCGGCGTCGACCGCGTGCGCGGGCTTGAAGACGAGTCCGCCGGCGCCACCCCCACCACCGTCGACGACGCTGTCATCCCCGCTGCCACCGCCGCCACCACCGGCGACCACGAGCACGTCGGCGTCACGGCCGCGGTTCAGCTCGAGCGTGCCGTCCGCCGTGAACGTGTGCACGATGTGGGTCGGGGTGCCGCTCGTCGGGACACGCGTGACGGTCCCACCGGAGGCCACCACGGCGTCCAGCCCGGTCGCGGCGGTCGAGTTCGCGGACGTGTCGCCGTCCGCGTTCACCGCGGCGACCCGGACCTCGTGCGTCGACCCGCCCGCCAGGCCGTCGATCCGCGTGGACGTCCCGGACACCCCCGGGACGTCGGTCCACGTCGATCCGCCCGTCGGTCGATGGGACACCGTGTAGGAGTCCGCCCCGGTCACCGCCGACCACGACACGTCGACCGCCCCGTTCTCGTCCGCTCCCGACGACAGCCGGTACCCCGCCGGCGAGCCGGACGGCACGGACGGCTGCGGACACACCGTCCACCGGCCACCGGTGACCGGCGTCGACTCCACCCCGCCGTCGGAGACGGCGACCACCTCGACCTCGTACTCGGTGCCGGCCGTCAGCCCGGAGACCGCCCGCGAGGTCGACGTCAGCCCGGTGACCTCGGTCCACGACCCGGACCCCGCCGGCCGGTAGCGCAGCGTGTAGGTGACCGCCACGTCAGACCCCGGTCCACGACACGGTGAACCCGGACTCCGAGACGTCCGAGAACGTCAGCGTCCCCGACCAGGCCTGCACCTCGGACGCCGACGCCGCCACCGCCGCCACCGGCAGCGAGAACGACGTGATCCCGACCGCCGCAGCCGCCCCCGCCGACAGGACCCGACGACGATCGGGGCCGGGCGCGTCGGACGTCCCCACCATCATCCTGACGCCCGTCGCTGACGGGCAATCTAGCGATGAACGGTGTCCGGGACCCCCGCACGGACTCAGCCGGTCGGGAACAACCGGTCCCAGAGCGCACGGCTGACGACGCCGTCGACGCGTCGGCCGGTCCGCGACTGCAGCAGCGCGACGGCGCGCGCGGTCTGCGGTCCGTACACGCCGTCGGCGGTGACGTCGAGGCCCTGCGCCGCGAGCGCCCGCTGCAGCCGCGTCACCGCCGGCCCCCGGACGAACGGCGCCGTCACGGCCAGGTCCGCGTCCGGCACGGCGGTCTCGACCGGGTCGGGCGCCGGCGGC
>JAFMLG010000081.1 GCA_017852335.1 Actinomycetota bacterium
CGAGCGGGAGGCCGCTCGCGACGCCGCCGCCGCGGCGGTCGCGGAGGCGCGCGACGCCGCCGACGCGGCCGAGGCCCGCGGTCGCCGCCGCGGCGAGGTGGCCGTCCTCGAGCAGCGCGTTACCACGCGCGAGCAGGAGCGCGGCCGCATCGAGGCCCGGGTCGCCGAGCTCGACGCGCGCGACGGGACCCTGACCGGCGAGGCGGACACCGTCCGGGCCGAGATCCAGCGTCTCGACGAGGGCGAGCGCGGGCTGACCGACGCCGTGGACCTGGCCGAGGCCCGCCTCCGCGCCGCCGACGAACGCCGCGCCGCGGTCGAGACGGACGTCCGGACCGCCGAGTCGGACCGCACCGCGCAGGCCGCCCGGGCCGAGGCGCTGCGGGCCGCGGCGGCCGACGCGTCCCGCGGGGCCGACGCCCTGGTCGCGGCGGACCTCGACGGCGTCCTCGGGGCGGTCGCCGACCTGCTCGAGGTGGACGACGCCGACCGGCGCGCCGTCTCCGCGGCGCTGGGCCCGCTGGCCGGCGCGGTCGCCGTCGAGGCCGAGCCGGCGCTGCGCCGGGCCGCGGCCTGGCTGCGCGACGCCCGCCACGGCGGGGCCGCGCTGCTCCCGACCGCGCAGGCGACCGGGGGGGCGTCGCTGCCCCCGGCGCCGCTGAGCGTCGCGACCCTCGACCGGCTGCGCGGGGCGCGGGCCCGGGCGGTCACCGAGGTCGTGCGGCCGGCGGCCGGACGGGCCGGCGCCGACCGCGCCGTCGCGACGCTCGGCCGCGTGCTCGCGACGACGTACGTCGTGGCCGACTGGGACACCGCGCTGGCGCTGCACGCCCGCGACCCGCTGCTGACCTTCGTGACGCTCGACGGGGACGTCGCCGGGCCGCTCGGGTACCGGGTCGGGGCGGGGCTCGGTTCCGCCGGCGCGGCCCTCGCCGCCGCGGAGGACGCCGAGGCCCGCGTCGCCGAGCTGTCGCGCCGGCTGACCGAGCTCGCGACCGCCGCCCGCGAGGCCGAGTCGGCCCTCGCCGAGCGGCGCGGCGAGCGCGACGCCGCGGTCGAGGCCCTCCACGCCTCCGACGCCCGGCTCACCGCCGCCGCCGATCGCCTGGAGCGGCTGGAGGAGGAGCGGCGCGGCGTCGCCGAGCAGCGCGCCCTGCTCGTCGGACAGCGCGACGAGCTCGACGCGGCGCTGGCCGCCGACCGCGAGGCGCTGGACGCGGCCCGGGCGGAGGTCGGCGGGGACGCCGAGGCCCTCGCCGCCGCCGAGACCGAGGCCCGCGAGGCCGTGTTCGCCGCTCGGATCGCGCTGCAGCGGGCCGAGGACGAGGTCGGCCGGCTCGACGGCGAGGTCGCGGCCCTGCGCCGCGAGGCCGACGAGATCGACGTCGCCCAGGAGCGGGCCGTCGCCCGGCGCGAGGCCCGGCGCGAGGGCGTCGCGCGGTGCGAGCGGCTCGAGGCGATCGCCGCCCGGGCCCGCGAGGTCCTCGCCGTCTCGCTCGAGGAGGCCGACGCGTCCCGGTCCGTCCGGGCCTCCGAGCGGGACGCGCTCCGGGGCCGCGTCGACGCCGCCCGCGAGGCCGTCGGGACCGCCGCGACCGCCGTCGACCGCCACCGCGAGGACCGTCACCGCACGCAGCTGGAGCGGGCCGACGTGCAGGCGCGGCTCGGGGCGCTCGAGGCCCGCATCCGGACCGAGCTCTCGCTGACCCTCGACGAGCTCCGCGGCGAGCAGCCCGAGGCCGCCGAGCTCGACGACGCCCGGCTGGTCGAGCGCGAGGACGTGCTCGTCCGACGCATCGGCCTGCTCGGTCGCGTCAACCCGCTGGCCCTCGAGGAGTTCTCGGCCCTCGAGGAGCGGCACCGGTTCCTCTCGGACCAGCTGGACGACCTGCGCCGCTCGCGCCGCGACCTCGAGGAGGTCATCACCGCCGTCGACGACCGCATCCGGATCGTGTTCAAGGAGGCGTTCGACGACGTCGCCCGCGAGTTCGAGCTGACGTTCGCGACCGTGTTCCCCGGTGGGAAGGGCCGGCTGGTCCTGACCGGCGCCGAGGACCTGCTGACCGCCGGCGTCGAGGTCGAGGCCCGACCGCCGGGGAAGAAGGTCCAGCGGCTGTCGCTGCTCAGCGGCGGCGAGCGCTCGCTGACCGTGCTGGCGTTCGTGTTCGCGATCTTCCGGGCGCGGCCCTCGCCGTTCTACGTCCTCGACGAGGTCGACGCGGCCCTCGACGACGTGAACCTGCAGCGGCTCCTGAAGGTGGTGCGGTCGTTCCGGGGGAACGCGCAGGTCATCATGGTCACCCACCAGAAGCGGTCGATGGAGATCGCGGACCTGCTCTACGGCATCACGATGGGCCCGGACGCGGTCACCAAGGTCGTGTCCGAGCGGCTCCGCGACCGGCCCGCGGCCGAGGTCCTCGAGGAGCGGGCGTCGGACGCCGAGACGGAGGCGCTGGACGACGCCGCGGTCGCGGCCGTCGGGGCCGACCCCGCCGCCGGCTGAGCGGCGGCGCCGGTGGAGCTCCTCGCGCAGGACACCCTGGTCGCCGTGACCGCGGCCCTCGTCGCCGTGGTCGCCGCGCTGGT
>JAFMLG010000082.1 GCA_017852335.1 Actinomycetota bacterium
GGGGCCGCGGATGCCTGAGCGCCGGGCCCGGGCCGAGGTCCACCTGCGCATGCCGGTCGCCGCCGACGCGGCCTGGCTCGCCGACGCCGACCGCGCCGCCGCGACCGCGTTCGCGCCGCCGATCGGGCTGGACGCCGCGACGCTGGGCGATGAGCTCGAGGACGGTCGCTGGGCCGACCCCGAGCTGTTCGGGTGGGCCGTCCTCGTCGACGGCGAGCCGGCCGGGTTCGCGCTGGTCCGGACCGAGGTCCCGGGCGACGCCGACGTCCGGGTCCGGATCACCCCGGGCCGGCGCGGCCGCGGCGCCGGGCGCGAGGTCCTGCGCCAGCTCGCCGACCACCACTTCGCTGCCGACGACGGCCTGAACCGCCTGACCGGCCGGGCCCACGAGCGCAACGTCCCGATGCAGCGCGTCTTCCACGCCGCCGGGTTCCGGATGGAGGCCCGGTACCGGGACTCCTTCGAGCTGCCGGGCGGGGGTCGGGCCTCCGAGTGGGGGTACGCCCTGACCCGGTCCGACTGGGAGGCCCGCCGGCACCGCACCGCCGGGGAGGCGCTGGACCTCCACGGGCTGACCTTCGCCCTCGAGGAGACCGACGACGGACCGGACACCCCGGGGCTCGTGGTGCGGTTCCTCCAGGAGGGCCGCCGCGCGATCGCCCGGTACGACGCCGACGACGTCCCCGAGGGCGAGCTGGCCGGCATCCTCGACGGCGGCGTCCTGACCTACCGCTTCCTCCACCAGGTCGAGGACGGCGCCGAGCTCCGGACGGCCGAGGGCGGCGGGATCATGCGCGTCCAGCGCCGCGACGGCGGCTCGCTCGAGCTGGTCGACCGCTGGAGCGACGACGACGGCAACCACGGCCGCCGGGTGCTCGTCGAGCGCCACACCTGACCGACCTGCGTCCACCGGGACCGTCCCGGTCCGGCGTCCGCGCGATCAGGCGGACGGCGGCTCGGGCAGGGCGGTCACGGTGACGTGCGTCGCGTCGACCAGCGCGAGCACCCGCCCGTCGGTGTCGACCACGGCGCTGCGGACCCGGGCCCGCCGCCCCTCGAGCGCGTCCAGCCGGGCCGCGATGCGGACCGGGTCGAGCGGCTCGACCGGGGCGGCCGCCCGGAAGCGGTAGGTGCCGAGCAGGACGGCCGCGGCCCCGGCCGCCCGGGCCGGTCGGAACGCCGCCCAGGCGCCGGCGCAGTCGAGCACCGCGGTCACGGCGGCCACGTCGATCGCGTCCGGACGGGCCGGTTCGGCCAGCCGGGGGTCCGGCACCCAGCCCAGCAGCACCGCCTCGTCGGTGACCCAGCCGGGGTAGGCGTGCAGCGCGGCGGCGTGCGTCGCGTCGGGTCCGCACCCGACGCAGGTCGGGTACTCGCGGCTCGGTGCCGGGACCGGCAGGGGCCCGTCGGCGAGGGCGACCAGGTCCGACGCCGCCAGCGGGTCGGCACCCGTCAGGTCGACCTCGCCCCGCGCCAGGAGCCGGTCGCCGTGTCGCAGCTCGACCTCGTGCGCCCCGGTGCCGAGCGCCCTGGCCCGGGCGTGCAGTCGCGCCCCCAGCGGCGTCGGTGCGGCCAGCCGGACCTCGAGGTGGTGGAGCGGGGCGCCGAAGGGATCGACCTCGCAGGCGAGCAGCAGGGGCAGCGCCGCGACGAGCCCCCCCTGGAGCACGCCGGGCGGCCCGTCGAGGTCGGGCGGGACGTCGAGCGCCCACCACACCGCGCCGTCGGCGGCGCGCGGGGCCGAGACGCGCAGTCCCAGCACCGGCGGACCCAGCGGCCGGTCGGGGGCGCCGAGCCCGTCGGGCGGCGCGGACGGGACGTCGGGGGGCTCCACGGCTGGGACGCTACTGCTGCCTAGCCTCCCGCCATGCGCTGCCCCGGATGCGGTCAGGACGACGACCACGTCGTCGACTCGCGCCCGCAGCCCGGCGGCGCGGCGATCCGACGCCGCCGCGAGTGCCGGGCCTGCGGCGAGCGGTTCACGACCTACGAGCGGATGGAGGGGACGCCGCTGCTGGTCCGGAAGCGCTCCGGTGCGGTCGTGCCGTTCGCGCTGGACCGCGTGCTCGACGGCATGGCCCGGGCCGCCCAGGACCGTCTCGAGCGCCCCGTGCTCGAGCGGGCCGCGGCCGACGTCGAGGCCCAGCTGCGGGCGCTCGGCCGTCGCGAGGTCTCGACCGAGCAGATCGGACTGCTGGTGCTGGGCCGCCTCCGCCAGCTCGACGACGTCAGCTACGTCCGGTTCGCCTCGGTCTACAAGGACTTCCAGTCCCCCGAGGACTTCGCCGAGGAGCTGAGCGAGCTGCGCAAGGAGCTGCCCCCGAAGCCCGCCTGACGCCCTCGGGCGCCGCCGATCAGCGGGCCGGGAGCAGCACGACCGTCCAGGCCGCCGGCGCGGCCGCGGGGTCGAGGTCGTTGAGCAGCACCAGGTCGCGCAGCTGCGCCCGGGGGTCGACGCCCGGCCCGGCGGTCCGGACCGCGACCTCCCACAGCGTCTCGCCCGGGGCGAGGACGACGTGCCCGGCCGCGTCCGGCGCCGGCGCGGCGGCGGCCCGGGCGACGACGGCGCCGCCGAGCCCGGCC
>JAFMLG010000048.1 GCA_017852335.1 Actinomycetota bacterium
TTCCCGCCGACGTTCCCGCCGGCCGTCGCGATGAGGTCGACGAGGTCGGCCTTCTTCATCCGCTGGTAGCCGCGGAGCTCGAGCGTCGCGGCGATCTCGCGCAGCTCGGACAGCGCCTTGGCGCCGAGGGCGGTGCGGTCCATTCGTCCTCCGGTCCGGCCCGAGAGCGGGCCGTCGTGCGGGTCGTGCGGGCGGGCGCCGGGCGGCGCCCGCGGTCAGGCGCTCGCGGTGCGGGCGGCCCAGTCGGCCAGGAACTGCTCGAGGCCGCGGTCGGTCAGCGGGTGGCGGACCATCTGGTGGAACACCTTCGCCGGCAGGGTGGCGACGTCCGCCCCGGCCGCGGCGGCCTGGACGACGTGCTGCGGGTGGCGGAGCGAGGCCGCCAGGACCTGCGTCCCGTACCCGGCCTGCGCGTAGACGTCGCAGATCTCCTCCAGCAGCGCGATGCCGTCGTTCGCCACGTCGTCGACGCGGCCGACGAACGGCGAGACGTAGGTCGCGCCGGCGCTCGCGGCGAGGATCGCCTGCGTCGTCGAGAAGCAGAGCGTGACGTTCGTCCGGACGCCGCGGTCCGCGAGGACCCGGCAGGCGGCCAGGCCGTCCGACGTCAGCGGCAGCTTGATCGTGACGTTGTCGGCGACGGCGAGCAGCGGCTCGGCCTCGGCCAGCATCCCGTCGCGGTCGGTGGCGACGACCTCGGCGCTGACGTCGCCGTCGACGAGGCCGCAGATCTCGGCCAGCATCGTCGGGAAGTCCCGCCCCTCCTTCGCGGCCAGCGAGGGGTTCGTCGTCACGCCGGAGAGGACGCCCCAGCCGGCGATCTCACGGATCTCGTCGACGTTGGCGCTGTCGATGAAGAGCTTCATGCGGTGTCCGAGGTCGTCCGCGGGGAGCCCCGCGGGACCCGGCCGGGGCCGGGTTCGTGGTGTCCGGCGCCGCGGCGCGTCCGACGGGGTCGGGACGGCGGTCCGGAGCCGCCCGGGGGGTGCGCCGGGACGGCGGGTGGAGTGCTCCGGGCCCGGGGCGCGCCGCCTCGGAGCGGTGCGCGGTGCGGGGGGAGCGGACCCCCCTCGCTATCCGGCGGCCGGAGCGGCCTCGGGGCTGGGGTGGGTCGACGTGGACTGTAGCCGCTCGCGGGGGCACTGCGCGCAGCCACCCGACCCGGCCAGCCCGCAGCCGCCGTCCGGACAGGTCAGCGCGCCCAGCAGGTCCGGGACGACCGTGCGGACCGCGACCCCGGTCGTCCGGGCCACGGCGGCGGCCCGGTCGGCCGCGGCGTCGTCGGGCAGGACGGCCGCGACCGTCGGACCCGACCCGGAGAGCCAGGCGTGCAGCCCCTCGGCGCGGAGCGCGGCGAGGACGCCACCGGCCGCCGGGTCCGAGCCGGCCCGCGCCGGCTCGTGCAGCCGGTCGCCGGCCAGCCCCGGGGCGACCGGCCAGGCCCCGAGCAGCGCCCCGAGCACGTGACCCGTCCGCTGCACCTGCGTCACCACGTCGGCCCGGTCGAGCGTCGCCGGCAGCGCCGTGCGCGAGGTGGCCGTCGACTGCCGGGCGTCGGGGACCAGCAGCGCGAGCCGCAGCCCGGCCACCGGGTCGGCCCGGCGGAGCACCAGCGTCCCGGCGTCGTCACGGGCGCAGGCGACGAGCCCGCCGACGAGGGCCGGCGCGACGTTGTCGGCGTGCCCCTCGAGCTCGGCCGCCAGCTCGGCCAGCGCCGGCTCGCCGACCCGGAGGCCGGCGACGTCCCGCGCCAGCGCGAGGCCGGCGACGATGGCGGCGGACGACGACCCCAGGCCCCGTTCGAGCGGGATGGCGTTCGCGACCTCGAACGCGACGTCGGGGACCGCGGCGTCGGGCGCGAACCGGGCGCAGGCGGCGACGAACGCCCGCCAGACCAGGTTGTCGTCGTCGGTCGGGAGGACGTCCGCACCCTCGCCGCGGACGACCGCGCGGGGCGCACCCGGCGCGCGGTCCGAGGTCCGCACGGCGAGATGCAGGTCGACGGCCAACCCGAGCGCGTCGAAGCCCGGCCCGAGGTTCGCCGTCGTGGCCGGGACGCGGACGGTGTGGTGGCGGACGGCGCCGCTCACGGGCGGTCCCCCGCGCGCCGCACCCCGCGCGCGGTGCTCATGCGAGCCCCAGCGCCTCGGCGGCGCGGTCGGCGTCCGGCGGGAGGACGACGGCCGGGGGCGCACCGGCGACCGCCCACTCCGGGTCCTTCAGGCCGTGGCCGGTCAGCATGCAGACCACCGTCGCCCCGCGGGGCAGGACCCCCTCGGCGTGCATCCGGAGCAGCCCCGCGACCGAGGCCGACGACGCGAGCTCGGCGAAGACGCCGGCCCGCGCGACCAGCCGGAACGCGGCGAGCAGCTCGCGGTCGGTGACGGCCGTGATCGTCCCGTGGGACTCGTCGCGGGCCGCGACGGCCCGGTCCCAGGACGCCGGGTTCCCGATGCGGATCGCCGAGGCGATCGTCTCGGGCCGCTCGACGCGCTCGCCCGCGACGATCGGCGCGGCGCCGGCCGCCTGGAAGCCGTGGACAACCGGGAGCGCGTCGATCAGCGCGTCGTCGCGGTACTCGCGGTACCCGCGCCACTGGGCGGTGATGTTCCCGGCGTTCCCGACCGGCATCAGGTGCAGGTCGGGGGCCCGTCCGAGCTGGTCGCAGATCTCCCACGCGGCGGTGCGCTGGCCGTCGATGCGGTACGGGTTGACCGAGTTGACGAGCTCGACCGGGTGCCGGTCCGCGAGCTCGCGGCAGATCGTCAGCGCCTCGTCGAAGTTCCCGTCGATCTGGAGGATCGTCGCCCCGTGGATGACGGCCTGCGCCAGCTTCCCGAGCGCGATCTTCCCCCGCGGGACGACGACGGCCGCCGTCATGCCGGCCTTCGCGGCGTAGGCGGCGGCCGCGGCCGACGTGTTCCCCGTGGAGGCGCAGATGACGGCGCGGGCCCCGGCCTCCTTCGCCTTCGAGATCGCGACGGTCATGCCGCGGTCCTTGAACGACCCGGTCGGGTTCGCGCCGTCGTACTTCAGGTGCACCTCGCACCCGGTGCGGTCCGAGAGCTCCTCGGAGTGGATCAGCGGCGTGCCCCCCTCGCGGAGCGTCACGATCGGCGTGTCCGGACCGATCGGCATGCGGTCGGCGTACTCGACGAGGATCCCGCGCCAGACGCCCGCGGTGGTGGCCGGTGCGACGGGGGCGGTCATCCGGCCAGCGCCTCGGCCTCGACGCGGACGACGCCGGCGACGCGGCGGACCGGAGCCGCGGACCCCAGCTCGTCGACGGTCGCCCGGAGGTCGGCCTCGCGCGCCCGGTGGGTGATCAGGACCAGCTCGGCCGCGTCGTCGACCCCGTCCTGCCAGACCTGCGCGATCGAGACGTCGTGGGCGCCGAACACCCGGGCGACCTCGGCCAGCACGCCCGGGCGGTCGTCGACCTCGAGCCGGACGCAGTACTGCGTCCGGAGCGCGTCGATCGGGCGGATGTCGGCGGGGCGGGGCGGCGCCTCCTCCCCCGCGCTGGCCCCGCGGACCAGGTCGCGGGCGGTGACGACGAGGTCGCCGACGACGGCCGCCCCGGTCGGCAGCGCCCCGGCGCCACGGCCGTAGAACATCAGCGGGCCGGTCGCGTCGGCCTCGACGTACACCGCGTTGAACACGCCGCGGACGCTGGCGAGCGGGTGGTCCGCCGGGAGCATCGCGGGGTGGACCCGGACGCCGATGCGCCCGTCGACCTCGTTCGCGATGCCGAGCAGCTTGATCACGTACCCGAGCCGGGACGCGACGCGGAGGTCCGCCGCGGTGATGCCGCGGATGCCCTCGCGGTGGACGTCGGCGTCGTGCACCGCGGCGCCGTAGGCCAGCGTCGCGAGGATGGCCGTCTTCGCGGCGGCGTCGTGCCCGTCGACGTCGGCGCTCGGGTCGGCCTCGGCGAACCCCGCGGCCTGGGCGTCGGCCAGCACGTCGGCGAAGTCGGCGCCGTCCTCGCTCATGCGGGTGAGGATGTGGTTCGTCGTGCCGTTCAGGATCCCGACGACGCGCGTCACGCGGTCACCGGCCAGCGATTCGCGGAGCGGCCGGATGATCGGGATCGCGCCGGCGACCGCGGCCTCGTAGTGGAGGGTCGTGCCGTTGGCGCGGGCCAGCTCGGCCAGCGCCGGGCCGCGATCGGCGATCAGGGCCTTGTTCGCGGTCACGACCGGGCGGCCGGCGCCGAGCGCGGCGGCGATCGCCGAGCCGGCGGGCTCGAGGCCGCCCATGACCTCGACGACGACGTCGACGTCGGACGCGGTCGCGGCCGCGACGGGGTCGGTGACGACCTCCGCGCCGGCCGGGAGGCCCTCGCGGGGGCGGGAGGGGTCGCGGACGGCGACCCGGGTGACCTCGATCCGGGTCCCGGCGCGGTCGGCCACGGCGTCGGCGTTGTCCCGGAGGATGCGCAGCACCCCGGCGCCGACGGTGCCGGCGCCGAGCAGCGCGACCCGCACGACGCGATCCACGGCGACTCCGACCCGGGTTCGCCGCAGCCTACCGGTGGGGACCCTCCGGACCGGGGCCGGCGTCGGCGTCGGGCGCGACGAGCGCCGCGACCACCTCGGCGACGGTCACGGCGCCGAGCCCCGTCAGCAGCGCCTCGGACGCGCCGCCCGGGACGACCTCGGCCGTGACGAGCGTCCCGGGCGCGGCGGCGTGCTCGGCCGCGACGGCGGCGGCGACCAGCCCGGTGGCCAGCCCGCGGCGGCGGTGCGCGGGATGGGTGACCAGGTCCTCGAGGTGCGCGGCGCCGGCGCCGTCGCGCAGCACCGTCAGCGTCGCGACGGGGATGCCCTGCGCCGTCGCGAGCCAGACGTCGGCGCGACCGAGGGCGGCGAGCTCCCGGACGCGGGCGCGGTCCCAGGCGTCCCACGCCGCGCCCGTCGTCGCCCGCGCCCGCCACGTCGCCGGCAGGTCCCCCTCCGCGTACCGCTGGAGGACCTCGGCGCCGTGCCAGCGGCGCGCGGTCGCGGTGTCGTCGGCGCCCGGGTCGCGACCGGGCACGGGGAGGCGGGCGACGCCGGCGGGGCCGGGCGCCTCCGGCGCCGGCATCCCGAGGACCCGTGTCACGCGCGGCGGTGCCCCGGCGGCGACCAGCGCCGCCGCGACCGCGGGGTCCGCCGCGCCGACGGGCCGCTCCGAGCGCAGGTGCGGACGGTCGACGCCGGTCGGCTCCAGCAGCCGCCGGACGCGGGCGACCAGCGCCGGCACGTCCGCCGCCGCAGGTGGGACGAGGAGGTCGACGACGTTGCCGGCGCGGTGGTCCGGGCGGGACGGGGTCCGGACGACGACGTCGGTCCCGGCGCGGGTCACGAGCGCGCGGGGGGCGACGGTCAGCCGCAGCGCCCGCAGCGCCGTCCCCTCCTCGCGCGGGAGGACGCGGGGGCGACCCCCGGTCACGGCAGCGGGACGTCGCGGCGGAGGAGGTCCTCCTCCGTCTCGCGGCGGAGGATGGGCCGGACCGTCCCGTCCTCCACCAGCACGGCCGCCGGTCGCGGCAGCCGGTTGTAGTTCGAGGCCATCGACTCGGTGTAGGCGCCGGTCGTCGCGACGGCCACGAGGTCCCCGGCCGCGACGTCGCCGGGCAGCGGCGCCCCGGTCGCGAGGACGTCACCGCTCTCGCAGTGCTTGCCGACGAGCATCACCGGCCCCGCCGGACCGACCGGCGCCCGCCCGGCGAGCGTCACGGCGTGGGCCGCGCCGTACAGCGCCGGCCGGATGTTGTCGCCCATCCCGCCGTCGACGGCGACCCACCGCGACAGCCCGGGCAGGTCCTTCACCGCGACGGTCCGGTACAGCGTCAGGGCCGACGGGCCGACGATCGCGCGGCCCGGCTCGACGAGGACGCGGGGCAGCGGCAGACCGTGGGCCGCGGCGCGGTCCGCGACCGCGGCCCGCACGGCCGCGCCGAGCGCGGCGACGTCGGGCTCGGGGTCGCCGGCCGCGTACGCCACCCCCATCCCGCCGCCGAGGTCGAGGTCGTCCAGCTCGAGGTCGTGCTCGGCGCGCCACCGCGCCAGGAGGTCGACGAGGACCTCGGCGTTCGCGACGAAGGCGTCGGGGTCGACGACCTGCGAGCCGACGTGGGCGTGCACGCCCCGGAGCTCGAGCCCGTCGAGGTCCAGGGCCCGAGCCAGGGCCGCGTCGGCCAGCCCGAGCGAGAGCGTGAACCCGAACTTCGCGTCGTCGTGCCCGGTCCGGACGTACGCGTGCGTGTGGGCGTCGATGCCGGGCGTGATGCGCAGCAGCACCGGCGCGCGGACGCCCCGCGCCCGCGCCAGACCGTCGAGGAGGTCCAGCTCCTCCACCGCGTCGACGACGATGCGCCCGACGCCGACCTCGAGCGCGCGGTCGAGCTCGGCCGCGGACTTGGCGTTGCCGTGCAGCACCAGCCGGGCCGGGTCCACCCCGGCGGCCAGCGCGGTCGCGAGCTCGCCGCCGCTCGCCACGTCGACGAGGAGCCCCTCCGCGGCCACGACCTGGAGGACCGCGGTCGTGCACCACGCCTTCGAGGCGTACACGACGGCGTCGGGGCCGAAGGCCGCGACGAAGGCCCGGCACCGGGCCCGGAGGTCGTCGCCGTCGACGACCAGCAGCGGCGTGCCGTGCGCCCCGGCCAGCGCGTCGACGGCCACCCCGCCGACGGTGACGACGCCGCGGTCGTCACGGGCCGCGGTCCGCGACCAGGGCGGACCGGGCGGGCCGGCGACGACGTCCGCGTCCATGGCGGTCACATCCGGTCCGGCGCGCCGACGCGGAGGATCCCGAGCGCGTTCGCCAGCACCTGCCGGGCGGCGGTGACCAGCCAGTACCGGGCGCGCGAGCACGCCAGGAGCGCCGCCCGCGCGGCCTCGTCCGCGTCCGGGTCGTCGACGAGGACGCGGCACTCGGCGTAGAAGCGGTGGAAGGTGCCGGCGAGGTCCTCGGCGTACCGGGTCAGCCGCTGCGTGGCACGGGCCTCGGCGGCGTCCGCCACGACGTGGGGCAGCCCCGAGAGCGCCCGGAGCAGCGCCAGCTCGGCCGGGTGGTCGAGCAGCTCGAGATCGGCGTCGGCCGGGTCGCCCGGGTCGAACCCGCGCTCGACGGCCTGCCGTGCCAGCGACGCGACGCGGGCGTGGGCGTACTGGACGTAGTAGACGGGGTTCTCCATGGACCGGGCCGTGACGACCGCGAGATCGAGGTCCATCGTCGTGTCGAGGTTCTGCCGCAGGAAGTGGTAGCGCAGGACGTCGGGTCCGACCTCCTCGAGGACCTCGTCGATGGTGACGATGTCGCCGGACCGCTTGGAGAGCTTCACGGGCTGACCGTCGCGCAGCAGGTTCACCAGCTGCCCGATCACGATCTCGACGCGGTCGGGGTCCTCGCCGAGGCAGGCCGCGGCGGCCCGGAGCCGTGCGACGTAGCCGTGGTGGTCGGCGCCGAGGAGGTAGATGCACCGGTCGGCCCGGCCGAGCTTGTCGGCGAGGTAGGCGCAGTCCGAGGCGAAGTAGGTCGGCCGACCGTCGCTGCGGACGAGCACCCGGTCCTTGTCGTCACCGAACGCGGACGTGCGCAGGAACAGCGCGCCGTCCCGCTCCTCGGTGTGCCCCCCGTCGCGGAGCCGCGTCAGCGCGCGCTCGAGACCGCCGGAGGCGTGCAGCGACCCCTCGCGCGTCCAGACGTCGAACACGACGCCGAGTCCGGCGAGGGTGGCCTCGATGCGGGACCGCATCGCGTCGACGCCGGCGGCGCCGACCGCGTCGGCGATCGCGTCGACGTCACCGGTCAGCAGCGCCCCGCCGTGCGCCGCCCGGAGGTCGGCGGCCAGCGCCGCCACGTGCGGGCCGCGGTAGTCGTCCTCGGCCGGCGGTTCGCCGCGGTCGGCACGGACCAGCGAGGCCCCGAACCGCCGGACCTGCTCACCGACGTCGTTGACGTAGTACTCGCGGGTGACGCGGTGCCCCGTCGCGTCGAGGAGCGCCGCGATCGCGTCCCCGGTCGCGGCCCACCGGCCGGACCCCAGGTGCAGCGGACCCGTCGGGTTGGCCGAGACGAACTCGACGTTGACGTGCCGGCCGGCCCCGAGCGCCGAGCGGCCGTACGCCTCGCCCTCGGCGAGGACGCGCCGGACGAGCGCCGCCCGGGCCGCGGCCGAGAGGCGGAAGTTCACGAACCCCGGGCCGGCGACCTCGACGGCCGCGACCTCGGGCAGGTCCCCGAGCGCCGCCGCGAGGTCGGCCGCGACCTCCCGCGGGGGCCGGCCGGCGGCACGGGCGACGCGGAGGGCGATCGTCGTGGCCCACTCCCCGTGGTCGGGGTCCTTCGGGCGCTCGAGGGCCGGGTCGCCGTCGGGCAGACCCAGCCGTCCCAGCGCCGCCCGGACCGCCGCGGCCAGCTGCGCGACGGTCGGGTCCACGGCGGCGAGGTCGGGCACGCGGGCTCCGGTCGCGAGGGGGTGCGGGCGGGCCGCGGGCGCGGGCGGGCGCTCCGGGCGGCGCGCGGAGCCTAACGGCGGCGGGCCCGGGTCCGGCCGGCGGTAGCCTGCGTCCGACGCCGCGCGCGTCGTCCCGCCCCCGTAGCTCAGTGGATAGAGCACTGGCCTCCGGAGCCAGGTGCGTAGGTTCGATTCCTACCGGGGGTACGGCACGGCCGCCGCGGTCCGACCGCGGCACGGAGGTCCCCCGTGTCCGACGCGCGCGCCACGCTGGTCGTGAACCCGGCGGCGACCACGACCCGCCCGGCGCTGCGCGACCTGATCGTCGCCGCCCTCGGCGGGGTCGTCGCGCTCGACGTCCACCACACGACGGGCCGCGGCCACGCGACCGAGCTGGCCGCGGCGGCGGTCGCCCGCGGCGATCGCGCCGTCGTCGTGCACGGCGGGGACGGCACCGCGAACGAGGTCGTCCAGGCGCTGGCCGGGACCACGACGGCGCTCGGACTCGTCCCCGGCGGCGGGGCGAACGTGCTCGTCCGGGCCCTCGACCTGCCGACCGAGCCGGTGGCGGCGACCGCACGGCTGCTCGGCGCGGTCCGCGAGGACCGCCGGCGCCGGGTCGGGCTCGGCCGTGCCGGCGCGCGGTGGTTCACCTTCGCGGCGGGGCTGGGCTTCGACGCCGCGGTCGCGCGCCGCGTCGAGGACCGGCCCGATCGCAAGCGCCGGCTCCGCCACGCCGCGTACGTGCTGGACGCCCTGACCGAGTGGCGCGACGGGCCGCACGTCCGGGGCGCCGTCCACGTCGAGGTCGACGGCGCGACGACCGGCCCGTTCGCCGTCGCGCTGGTCGGGAACGCCTCGCCGTGGTCCGCCCTCGGGCCGGTCCCCCTCGTCGTCCACCCGGGGGCGTCCTTCGACCGCGGCCTCGACCTGCTGACGGTGGCCCCGACGGGGCTGGCCGGGCTGGCCGCCGTGGTCACCGGCGCCCTGGCCGGCGGCCGGCACACGGCCCTGCCGGGGGTGACCCATCACCGCGACCTCGGCGCCCTGACGCTCCGGGCGACGACGCCGCTGCCGCTCCAGGTCGACGGGGACCCGCTGGCCGCGACGACCGAGGTGGCCCTGACGGCCGTCCCGGGGGCCCTCGACGTCCTGTCCTGACCCGGACGGGCCGCCCCCGTCCGGCGGACGGTGGTCCGGAGCCCTTGACAGACGGACCCCGGCCGTTACGGTGCCCTCACGCGCTCGGGAACTCCGTCACGATCTCGGCCCGCCACCCCGGCGACCGGCCCGCGCGCCCGCCGGCTCCCGACGTCCCGGCGGCTCCCACGGCCCCACGGCCCCGGCACGGAGGCACGAGCATGGACTGGCGCGACGACGCGGCCTGCCGCGACGAGGACCCCGAGCTGTTCTTCCCCATCGGGACGACCGGCATCGCCCTCGAGCAGGTCAACGCCGCCAAGCGCGTCTGCGCGCGGTGCCCCGTGCAGGAGGACTGCCTCGAGTTCGCCCTCGCGTCGAACCAGGACGCCGGCATCTGGGGCGGCCTGACCGAGGACGAGCGCCGGACCCTGAAGCGGTCGCGGCAGCGGCGGCGCCGACTGGTCGGCTGAGGCCGGACCGCGCCGCGCCCCGGGGCGCGGCGGGTCCTCACCGCGGGAGCGGCGCCACCACCCGGGCCAGCGTCCCGCCACCGTCCGCCGGCGCGACCTCGAGGGTCCCGCCGAGCTCGGTCGTGACCAGCGTGTGCGCGATCTGGAGCCCGAGGTTCGCGTCCGTCGCCGGGTCGAACCCGGCCGGCACCCCGACGCCGTCGTCGCGGACCTCGACCGTCAGCGCGGCCGGCCCCCGGTCGAGCCGGACGACGACCCCGCCGCCGGCCGTGCCCGGGAAGCCGTGCTCGAGCGCGTTCTGGACCAGCTCCGAGAGCACGAGCGCCAGCGGGCTGGCCAGCGCCGGCGCGAGCTCGCCGGCCGTCCCCTCGACGCGGACCGTGACGCGACCGACCGGGTCGGCGAGCCCGCCGACGAAGTTCTCGACGAGGCGGTGCGCGACCGCGTCGAACGCGACGCGCTGACGGGCGTCCTCGGACAGCGTCTCGTGGACCAGCGCGATCGAGGCGATGCGGCGGACCGACTCCTGCAGCGCGTCGCGGGCCTCCGGCGTCGCCAGCCGCCGCGCCTGGACCCGCAGCAGCGAGGCCACCGTCTGGAGGTTGTTCTTCACGCGGTGGTGGATCTCGCGGATGGTGGCGTCCTTCGAGAGCAGCATCCGCTCGTGCCGGCGCAGCTCGGTGACCTCGCGCAGCAGCATGAGCGCGCCGAGGACCCGACCGCCCCGCAGCAGCGGGATGACCCGCCGCAGCACGACCGCGCCGCGGGCCTCGACCTCGGACTCGACCGGGTGGCCCTCCTGCAGCGCCTCCATGATCGACTCGGGGTCGAGGTCGAAGGCCGCGACGTCGCGGCGGAGGACGTTCTCGACGACGCCGAGGCGGCGGTACGCGCTGACCGCGTTCGGTGAGGCGTACGCGACGCGGCCCCCGGCGTCCAGGCGGATCATCCCGTCACCGACGCGGGGGGCGACCTCGCGCTCGGGCTCCTCGTCGTCGAACGGGAACGTCCCGTCCGCGATCATCCGGCTCAGCTCGTTCGCGGTCTGGAGGTAGGTCAGCTCGAGCTGCGACGGGGCCCGGACCATCGAGAGGTTCGCCTCGCGCGACACGACCGCGATGACGCGGCCCTCCCACGGCACGGGCACGGCCTCCTGCCGGATCGGGACACCGGTCGACCAGTCCGGCTCGCCGTCGCTGACGAGGTCGCCCGCGGCGTAGGCCCGGCGCACGACGTCGGCGGCGTCGGGTCGCAGCGGGGTCCCGACGAGGTCGTCGGGATGCACGGTCTGCGCCGTGTAGGGCCGCATGTGCGCCGCGACCAGGACCTCGTCGCCCTCGGCCTCCCGCACGCAGAGCAGCAGGTCCGAGAACGAGAGGTCGGCCAGGATCTGCCAGTCGGCCGCCAGCGCCTGGAGGCGGCGGATCGCCGCGTCGGGCAGGCCGCCCCGCTCGGCCAGCAGCTCCTCGAGGGAGGACATCAGCCGTCCGCCAGGAGCCGCTGCAGCAGCTCGCGGGGCAGCACCTCGCGGAGGCGGGCGAAGGCCCGGGCCTCGATCTCGCGGAGCTCCCCCACCGAGACGCCGATCGCCCGGGCCGCGTCGGCCGCGTCGTGAGGGTGGCCGTCGGCCAGGCCCATCCGCAGCTCGAGCACGCGGCGCTGGGTCTCGGGCATGGTCGCGAGCGCCCGGCGGAGCTGGGGCGGCAGCCGGGGCGCGTCGACGTCCCGTCCCCCCGCGGGGGGGCGGCGCGCTCCGCGGTCTCCGGCCATGGGCCGAGCCTACGGCCGGGCCCGCTCCGTCCCGCCGCGTTCGCGGGCCCAGGCCGCGGTCGCGGCGACCCCGTCGGCGACGTCCGTCCAGGGCCGCCAGCCGAGGACCTCGGCGGCGCGGGAGGCGTCGACGACGCTGTCGCGGACCTCGCCCGGACGGGCCGGGGCCGCGACCGGGTCGAGCGCGTACCCCGTCGCGTCGGCGCAGACGCGGAACAGGTCGGCGACGGTCGTCGCGACCCCCGTGCCGATCATCATCCGCTCGCCCGCACCGCGGTCGGCGGCCCGGACGAACGCGTCGGCCACGTCGTCGACGTGGACGAAGTCGCGCGTCTGCAGCCCGTCGCCGTACACGGTGCAGGGACGTCCCTCGAGCATCCGGCCGACGAACGTCGCGACGACGCCACCCTCCCCCGCCGTCGTCTGGTGCGGTCCGTACACGTTCGCGAGCGTCAGCACGACGCCGTCGACGCCGTGGAGCGCGCCGTAGGCGAGGACGTAGTCGCCGGCGGCCCGCTTCGACGCGCCGTACGGCGAGAGCGGCGGCGTCGTGACCGACTCGTCCAGCGGCAGCAGCTCGGGCGGCGGGTCGCCGTACCCGGCGATCGAGGCGGCGTACACGACGCGGCCGACGCCGGCGGCCCGCGCGGCCTCGAGGACCCGCAGCGTCCCGAGCACGTTCAGCTCGGCGTCCCGGACCGGTTCGGCGACGCTGACCCGGACGTCGACCTGGGCGGCGAGGTGGATCACGACGCCGGGACGGTGCCGTGCGACCAGCCCCGCGAAGGCGTCGGACGTGACGTCGAGGTGGTCGAACTCGAGCCGGCCCGCGAGGTGGGGGGCCCGGGCCGGTGCGAGGTTCTCGAGCCGACCGGTGCTGAGGTCGTCGACCGCGACGACGCGACGCCCGTCCTCGAGGAGCCGGCGGACGAGGTTCGAGCCGATGAACCCGGCCGCGCCGGTGACCAGCACCACGTCGTCCGCCACCGCCCGCTCCCGGTCCGAGGGGGGCCACGCTAGGCGGTGGGACGGGTCCCACCGGGTTCTCCACAGCCCCCGCATCCACCCGTCGCACGCCGGTGCGGCCTGCCTACGGTCCTCCGACGTCCCGCCGTCGCGACGCCGCGGCCCGCGCGGGACGTCGGGCGGCGCCACGGGCGCGCCCCGGGGCCGGGTCCGCACGCCCCCGCGGACCCGGCCCCCACCGGCCCGCCGGCGACCGGCGCCGGCGGGCGACGAGGAGCGGCGGATGACCACGACGGCGACGACGGGACGGGTCGTCCGCGTCGTCGCCGCGGGCCTCGCCGCGGCTGCGGCGTGGGTGGTGGTCGCCCCCGAGCGGTTCGCGCCCGGTGGAGCGGCGCCGGTCGACCCCGACCCGGCGGTGACCGCGGGACCGGGGGCGGGACCGGCCGCGGGACCGGCCGCGGGACCGGGGGCGGGACCCGGGGCCGCCGATCCCGACCCG
>JAFMLG010000049.1 GCA_017852335.1 Actinomycetota bacterium
GCGGCGCCGCGGCGCTGGGGACGTGGGGCGCCGTGGCGGGGCTCGTCACGCTCGGACTCGGCCTCGCGGCGCTGGTCGTGCCCGGCGTCGGCTTCCTGGTGCTGCTGCTGCCGCTGGTCCCGGCGGTCCTCGGCCTGGTCCTGGCCCTGGCCGCCCCGCTCGAGCGGCCCTGGGCGGCCGGTGCGGCCGGGGCCGTGCTGCTCGGCTGGCGCCTCGCCGTCCTGTTCCCCCTCGCCTGACCGCCGCGACCCGGAGCCCGCCGTGACCGACCCGTCCCCCGCCGACCCGTCCGCGACCGCGTCGGGCGGCCCCGTCGCGGCGCCGCCCGTCGCCGGCGCCGTCGCGGTCGTGACCGGTGCGGCCGGCGGGATCGGTGCGGCGCTCGTCGCCGCGCTCCTCGCGCGAGGCGCGGCCGCGGTGCTGGCGACCGACGTCGACCCCGCCGGACTCGCGGCCCTCGTCCGGACGCACCCCGACGCCGACGGTCGGCTCGAGACCCGGGTCGTGGACGTCGCGGACCGGGCGGCCGTCGCGGACGCCGTCGCCGCGCTCGCGGCGCGGCACGGACCGGTGGACCTGGCCTGCGCGAACGCCGGGCTCGGGACCCTCGCCGGTGTCCTGGACGGTGCGCCCGAGGCGTGGCGGGCCGCCTGGGACGTCAACGTCATGGGCCAGGTGCACGTCGCCGCCGCGGTGCTGCCGGGGATGCTCGACCGGGGGCGCGGGGGGCTGCTGCTGACGGCCTCCGCGGCGGGACTGCTCTCGCTGCCGGGCGACGCGCCGTACGCGGTGACGAAGCACGCCTCGGTGGCGCTGGCCGAGTGGCTGGCCCTGACGCACGGCCCGCAGGGCGTGGCCGTGACCGCGCTGTGTCCGCTCGGCGTCGACACCGGCCTGCTGGCGACGGACGCCCTCGCGACCCGGTTCGTCCGGTCCTCGGGTGCGCTGCTGCCGCCGGCGGAGGTCGCCGCCGTCGGCCTCGACGCGCTGGCCCGCGGCGAGCTGCTCGCGCTCCCGCACCCGGAGGTGGCCGCGATGGAGGCCGCCCGCGTCGCCGACCGGCCGGGGTGGCTCGCCCGGATGCGAGCGGCGGCGGCGCGGCTCGGCGGGTGAGGCGCCGCTCGCGTCGTCCCTACCCTCGCCGGGCGGTCCGACGGACGCGCCGTGTGACGAGGAGGACGACGTGACCACCGCCGAGATGCCCTACCGACGCCTGGGACCGAGCGGGCTGCGGGTCAGCGTGCTGAGCTTCGGGTCCTGGGTGACGTTCAAGGACCAGGTCGACGTCGACGCCGCCGTCGAGTGCATGGCCGCCGCGCGGGAGGTCGGCGTCAACCTCTTCGACAACGCCGAGGTGTACGCAGGTGGCGAGTCCGAGCGGATCATGGGCGAGGCGCTCCGCCGCCTCCGGTGGCCCCGCCACTCCTACGTCGTCACGAGCAAGTTCTACTGGGGCATCCACGAGGGCCCGACGACGCGGAACACCCTGAACCGGAAGTACCTGATGGAGGCGATCCCGGCCTCGCTGGAGCGGTTCGGCCTCGAACACCTCGACGTCGTGTACGCGCACCGCGCGGACCCGGGCACGCCGATCGCCGAGACGGTCCGGGCGTTCTCCGACGCCATCGACCGCGGCTGGGCCCACTACTGGGGCACGTCCGAATGGTCGGCGTACGAGATCCGGCAGGCCCTCGACGTGGCCGAGCGCTACGGCCTGCACGCGCCGATCACCGAGCAGCCGCAGTACCACCTGCTCCACCGCGAGCGCATGGAGGTCGAGTACCGCCGCCTGTTCGACGAGACGGGGTACGGGACGACCACCTGGTCGCCGCTGGCCTCGGGGCTGCTGACGGGGAAGTACCTCGGAGGGGTGCCGGAGGGTTCGCGGGCCGCGCTGCCGGGGTACGGCTGGCTCGCCGAGCAGCTGAAGGACCCGCGGCACGACGACCGCGTCCGGGGCCTCATGGCGCTCGCGGAGGAGCTGGAGGCCACCCCGGCGCAGCTCGCGATCGCCTGGTGCGCGGCGAACCCGGACGTCTCGACGGTCATCACCGGGGCGTCCCGTCCCGAGCAGGTCGTCGAGAACATGGGGGCGCTGCAGGTGCTCCCGCGGCTCGACGCCGAGGTGATGGCCCGGCTCGACGCGCTGTTCCCGCCCCCGAAGGGCGCCTGAACCGCGGTCCGGTCGCGGTCGGCCCTCAGCGCCGTCCGAGGACCGCGTCGGCGGCGGCCCCGACGGCCCAGAGCACCAGGGTCGCGAGGAACGTCGGGCCGAAGCCGTCGCTCGTCAGCCCCAGGTCCAGTCGCGCCGAGACCCAGAGCGCGGCCGCGAGCGCGACCGCGTTGATGACGAGCAGTCCGAGTCCCAGCGTCAGCAGCACGAACGGCAGCGTCAGCAGCGCGAGCAGCGGGCGCAGGGTCGCGTTCGCGACGCCGACGAGCAGCGCCACCGCGACCAGCAGCAGCGGTGAGCGGTCCGGGTCGAGGCGGACGCCCTCGATCAGGGCGGCCGCGACCCAGAGGCCGCCGGCCGTCGCGAGCGTCCGGAGCAGGAGCCTCATCGTCCGGCTCCGAGCGTCCCGTCGGCGATCGCGGTGACGACGGCGCCGGCCGTTCGGCGGCACATCGCGACGACCTCGGCGAACCCGTCCTCGTCCCCGTAGTACGGGTCGGGGACCTCGTCGGCCGCCGCGCCCCGGACGGCGACCGGGTCCGGGTCGAAGGTCCGGAACAGCTCGATCCGGGTGGTGATCCCGGCCGCGCCGGCGAGGCGCCGGAGGTCCGCGAGGTTCGTGCGGTCCATCGCGAGGACGAGGTCCGCGGCGGCCAGCGCCTCGGCGGTCACGGTCTCGGCCACGCCGTCGAGCCGCAGCCCGACCCGGTCCGCCGCGGCCCGCATGCGCGGGTCGGGTGGGTGACCGACGTGCCAGTCGCCCGTCCCCGCCGATCGGACCTCGACGGCCACGCCGGCGGTCGCGGCGGCCTCGACGAGGGCGGCCTCGGCCGTCGGGGAGCGGCAGATGTTCCCGAGGCAGACCGTGAGGATCCGCACCGCCGCGGTCATGCCGTCACGAGCGACGACGGGAGGTGCGCGACGTCGCTGAAGCCCTGGAGGCTGAAGATGTGGGCGCCGGCGATCGGCGTCGAGCGGAGCCGCGTGACCGAGGTGTGGTCGGACGCGAACCGCTCCCACTCCCACGGCTCGGGGTCGAGGCCGAGCAGGTGCCCGAGGACGACCGAGTTGGTGCCGGCGTGGGCCACCAGGAGCAGGTCGGGCGCGTCGGCCGGGACCCGCCAGAGGCGGTCCGCGTCGCGGACCACGCCGAGCTCGCCGAGCTCGGCCTCGAGGCCGATCGTGACGCGGGCGTGGAAGTCGCGGAAGGACTCGCCCCCGGGCATGCCCTCCCACCACAGGTCGCGGGGCCGGTGCTGCGCCTCGCGCAGCGCCCGGTTCACCTCGTCGGCCGGGGTCCCCTCCCAGTGGTCCGGCATGCGGATCTCGTGCATCCAGGCGCGGTCGTCGGTCGGGACGTCCCGGTGCGCGGCCCGGACGGGGGCCGCCGTCTCCTGGGCCCGGCGCGCCGTGGAGACGAGGATGCGGTCGAACCGCTCGTGGAGCAGCCGCTGCGCCAGCAGCCCGGCCTGCTCGCCGCCGCGCCGGGTCAGGCCCGGGTCGACGTACGAGACCTCGTCGCGGTCCCACTCGGGCTGGGCGTGGCGCACGAGGAGGAGTTCCATGCGACCTACGCTACCGACCGCATGCCCCGCTCCCGCCCGCACGTCGACCTGACGGCCACGCCCCCGGCGTGGTTCGACCGCGCCGTCACGACGGCGCCGGAGACGGGCGACGTCGAGGTGGCCGGCGCGCGCGTGCGGTGGTCGGCCTGGGGTGCGCGCGATCTGCCGACCCTGGTGCTGGTCCACGGCGGTGCCGCCCACGCCGGGTGGTGGTCGCCGCTGGCGCCGCTGTTCGCCGACGGGTTCCGCGTGGTCGCGCCGGACCTGACCGGTCACGGCGACAGCGACCACCGCGACGTCTACGACGTCGCGGTCTGGGCCGACGAGGTCATGGCCGTCGCGGCGGCGGCCGGTGGGACCGGTCGTCCGGTCGTCGTCGGGCACTCGATGGGCGGCTTCGTGACCATCGCGGTCGCGGCGCGGTCCGGGGCGGACCTCGACGGGGTCGTCGTCGTCGACGCCCCCGTCCGTCGACCCGACCCGGAGAGCGAGGAGGGGCTGACCGGGCGGATGTTCCGGGCGCCGAAGGTCTACCCCGACGTCGACACGGCGGTCTCGCACTTCCATCTCGTCCCGCCCCAGCCCTGCGAGAACGGGTGGTACGTCGCGCACGTCGCGCGGGGGAGCGTCCGCGACGTCCCCGGCGGGGTCGGCTGGAAGTTCGACCCCGGGGTGTTCACCTCCCGGACCGGCCCCAACGAGGCCAGCGAGTTCGGGCCGCTGCTCGCGCGGGCGGCCTGCCGCGTCGCGATCGTGAACGGTGCCGGATCCGACATCGTCGACGCCGACGTCCGGGCCTACATGGCCGAGCTGCTCGCGGACTCGCCGGCCGGTCGCGCCGGTGTCCCGTTCGTCGAGATCCCCGAGGCCCGCCACCACGTCCTGCTGGACCAGCCGCTGGCGCTGGTCACGGCGCTGCGCGCGGTCACGGCGAGCTGGCACCCGGTCGGCGGCTGAGCGACCGCCGCCGGTCCGGCCGGCGGCGCGGCCTCAGAGCCGACGGAGCAGCACCTCGCGCACGGCGTGGTCGGGACCCTTGCGCAGGATCAGGTCCGCCCGCGACCGGGTCGGAAGGATGTTCTCGCGCAGGTTCGGACCGTTGATGGCGTCCCAGATCGCGCCCGCCGTCGCGTCGGCGTCGGCGTCGGTCAGCCCCGCGTAGCGGTGGAAGTAGGACCGGGGGTCCGCGAAGGCGGTGTCGCGCAGCGCTCGGAACCGCTCGACGTACCACCGGCGGATGTCGGCCTCGTCGGCGTCGACGTAGATCGCTACGTCGAACCAGTCCGAGACGAAGACAGGGTCGTCCGAGCCGGTGCCGGTCTGCAGGACGTTGAGGCCCTCGACGATCAGGATGTCGGGCTGCCGGACCACGATCCTCTCGTCGGGCACGACGTCGTACGCGAGGTGCGAGTAGACCGGCGCGGTGACCTCGGGGACACCCGCCTTCACCGCGGCGACGAACCGCACGAGGGCGCCGGCGTCGTAGCTCTCGGGGAACCCCTTCCGCTCGGACAGCCCGCGGCGGGCCAGCTCGGCGTTCGGGAGCAGGAAGCCGTCGGTCGTGACCAGCTCGACGCGGGGGTGCTCCGGCCACCGCGCCAGCAGCGCCCGGAGGATGCGGGCCGTCGTGGACTTCCCGACCGCGACCGAGCCCGCCAGCCCGATGACGAACGGGGCCTTCGCGGGGAGGTCGCCGAGGAAGGTCCCGGTCGCCCGGTGCAGGCCCTGCGTCGCGCCGACGTACAGACCGAGCAGCCGCGAGAGCGGGTGGTAGACCTCGGCCGCCTCGGCGAGCGAGAGCCGGTCCGCGATGCCGCGGAGCTCGGCCAGGTCGGGCTCCGCGAGGGGGAGCGGGACCGAGGGCGCGAGGCGGGCCCAGTCGGGCCGCGGCAGGCGGACCCAGGGGTCCCCCGGATGGTCGCCGGGGGACTCGCCCATGCCGGCGGTCCCGCCGTCGGTGCGCCCGACCGGCTCCGTCACGTCGCGACTCCGTCCGGGACGGCCGCAGGCTAACGGTCGCCCGGGGCCCCGCCCACGGGCCGTGGGGGCCGTCCCGCGGGGCGGTCCGGGTCGGGCCCGGACCGGGGTGGACGGTTCCGCGCGGGGCGGCGACACTGGGCGCCCCGGGGTCCGCCCCGGTCCCCGACCGCTCCCGTCCGCGCCCCCGGCGCGGGTCCCGGGCGGTCCGTCCCCCGGAGCCGCGGTGTCCCCTTCCGTGCCCGCCGTCCCGGCCGTGCCGGTCGCCGCGCCGCCGTCGCCCCGACGGCTGCTGGCGCACCGCGCCGCCGTCGCCGTCGTCCTCGTGGCGTCGGTCGGCCTGCTCGGCGTCGTGCGCGACCTCGGTGGACCGGCGCTCCGCGTCGGTGAGCCCGCGTCCGAGGACGTGTTCGCGACGCGGGAGGTCCGCGTCGTCGACGAGGACGCGACCCTGACGGCCCGACGGGCCGCCGCCGAGTCCGTGGACGCGGTCCTCGTCCCCGACCCCGACGCGCAGCGCGCGGTCGTGGCCGACCTCCGGGCGGCGTTCGCGGCGGCCCGGGAGGTCCGGACCCCCGTCCCCGTCGAGCCGGATCCGACCGAGGAGGCGCCGGCGGCGGACGCCGAGGGGGCGGAGCCCCCGACCTCCCGCACGCCGAGCGCCGTCGACCAGCGCGCCGCGCTGACCGCCCGCCTCCCCGGCGTCTCGTCGGCCACGATCGTCGCGCTCGTCGCCGCCTCCGACGCCGAGCTGGACCTGCTCGAACGGGAGACCATCGCGATCGGGCAGCTCCTCGCCCGGCAGCGCATCCCGGAGGACGCCGTGACGTCCGCGCTGGCCGACACCCTCGCCGTCGAGCTCGGGCTGCGATCGCTGCCGCGGGACACGGGCGAGACGGTGGTCGCCGCGCTCCTCGAGCGGTCGCTCCGGCCGACGGTCGTCGTCGACCTCGAGGCGACCGGCGCCGCACGCGAGCGGGCCGCGGCCGCGGTCCCGGACGTCGTCGGGGTGTGGCGGGCCGGGGAGGCCGTCGTCCGCGCCGGCGAGCTGGTCGGCCCGCTCGAGGCCGCCGCGATCGCCGAGCTCGACCTCGGGACGACCTCGCGGTGGCGTCTGGTCGCGGTCGCCGTCGCGGCGGCGCTGATGACCGTCGCCGTCGGTGGGGTGCTGCTGGCTCGCATGCATCCGCTCGTCTGGACCTCGCCGAAGCGGCTCTGGGCCCTGACGCTGCTGCTGGTGGTGTACGCCGGTGGCGTCCTCGGGGCGGACCTGCTGGCCGACACCGCCGGTCGGGGCTGGACCTTCCTCGTCCCCGCCGGTGCCCTCGGCAGCACGGTCGCGCTGACGCTGGGGCCGGGCCTCGGCGTCGCCGTCGTCCTCCCGGCCGTGCTCCTCGTGCTGCTGTTCGACCCGGCCGGCGCCGCGGTCGCGGCCTACGCGGCCGCCTCGGTGCTGCTCGCGGTGCCGCTGACCCGGGGCATCGCGAGCCGCTCCGACCTCCGGGCGGCGCTGCTGCGCGGGGCTCTCGCGGCCCCGGTCCTCGTCGGGGTCGCACTGCTCGTCCTCGACGTCCGCGAGGACGTGCTGGTCGCACTCGTCGCGGGGGCGCTCGGCGGCGGCGCGTCGGCGCTGCTGGTGCAGGGCGCGCTGCCCTGGATCGAGACCGCGTTCCGGCTGCCGACCGTGACCGCGCTGCTCGACCTCGCGGACCGGAACCACCCGCTGCTGCGGGAGCTCGAGCTGAAGGCGCTCGGGTCGTACAACCACTCGGTGCTGGTGGCGGCCCTGACCGAGCGGGCCTGCCGGGCCATCGGCGCCGATCCGCTGCTGGGCAGCGTCGCGGCGCTGTACCACGACATCGGGAAGGTCCGGCAGCCGCACTTCTTCATCGAGAACCAGCAGGGCATCGCGAACCCGCACGACGGTCTCGAGCCCGAGGTCTCGGCGCTGATCATCATCTCGCACGTCGTCGACGGCGTCGAGATGGCGACGAGCCACCGCCTGCCGCCCGAGGTCGTGGCCTGCATCGGCAGCCACCACGGGACGATGCGGGTCAAGTACTTCCACGAGCGCGCCGTCGCCGCGGCGGGCGGGGACCCGGACGCCGTCGACGAGGCCGCGTTCCGGTACCGCGGCACGCGGCCGCGGAGCCGGGAGGCGGCGGTGCTCCTGCTGGCCGACTCCTGCGAGGCGACGACGCGGGCGCTGGCGATGACCCGTGGGACGCTGCCCCGGGACGAGATCGAGGCCACCGTCGACGACCTCCTGGAGGAGCGGCTGGCGGACGGCCAGTTCGACGCCTCCGACATCACCCTCCGGGACCTGCGGGTCGTCCGGGACAGCCTCGTCGAGTCCCTCGTCGGCATCTACCACCCCCGCATCGCCTACCCGCGGCCGGCCCCGGACGCGCGCTGAACGCACGCCGGACGGCGCCCGTACTGACGGGCGGACCGGCCGGTGGCTCCGATCCGGGGGACGGCCGGACGGTCCCGGGTCCGCCGGCTCGGCGCACGGGCCCGACCCCCGGGGTCGCGGGGGACGACCCGGGTCGCGGCCGGAACGGCCTCCGGTGGCGTCCTGCGGCGGCCTGCGGCCATGGCGCACCACCTCGGGTCGCCGTCGGGGTCGGTCGGAGCGGGCCCCGCCGGGCCCGCCCGCGGCGGTCCCGGTCGGCCGGCGGGGGGTCCTGGGTGGGAGGGGTCGTGCGTCGGGCGCACCCCGACCGACGCGGGGTCGCCCGACCGCCCATCGGGACGGGGCGGCGCTCCGAATCCATCTGCGACAGTGGCCGGACCGCCCCGGCCGATCCGCCCGGGACCGCCCCGGGCCGCCCCCGGGTCCGGCCCGCGGGACGACGACCCGACCAGGAGCAGGCGTGGCCGCCACCGACCTCCCCAGCGCCGACGTCGCGCTCGTCGAGCTGTTCGAGCGCTGCGCCAACGAGCCGGGCTACGTCCTGCTCACGGACATCGTGGACCTCCACATCCCCGAGCTCCACGGTGACACGTGGGTCGAGGACGCCATCGAGCAGGCCCGCGGCCAGGGGCTCCAGGTCATCGACGACGTCGCCGACGACGTCCCCGAGCACGTCGCCGAGTACACGGGCGCGCTGACGACCGACCTCGTCCGGCAGTACCTGAACGACGCCGGACGTCACCAGCTGCTCACCAAGGAGGACGAGGCCGACCTGGCGAAGCGGTACCAGGCCGGTCTCGCCGCCGACGACCTGCTCCGCCAGCCCGGCCTGCGGCTGTCGCCGAAGCGGCGGGTCCTCCTCAAGCGCATCAGCCGGGACGGCGAGCGGTCGAAGGAGCGGATGGTCCAGGCCAACCTCCGCCTGGTCGTGCCGCAGGCCCGGAAGTTCTCGGGCCGCGACCTCGACTTCATCGAGCTGATCCAGGAGGGCAACCTCGGGCTGCTCCGCGCCGTCGAGAAGTTCGACCACACCAAGGGCTACAAGTTCTCGACCTACGCCGTGTGGTGGATCCGCCAGGCCCTGCAGCGCGGAGTCGCCAGCAAGGGCCGGACCATCCGCGTCCCGGCGCACGTCTGGGAGCTGTACGGCAAGGTCCGCGCCGCCGAGCTGCGGCTCCGGCAGCAGAAGGGCGGGGACCCCTCCGAGGACGAGCTCGCGGAGGAGGTCGGCCTGACCGCGGCCCGCGTCCGCGAGGTCCGCGAGGCGATGCAGGAGCTGGTCAGCCTCGACCGTCCGATCGGTGAGGACGGCGACGCGACGATGGGCGACATGATCGCCGACGCCGCCTCCATCGACCCCGAGCGCTCCGCCATCGAGGAGGACGCGCTGACCCAGATCGAGTCCGCGCTGGACGCGCTCGAGGAGCGCGAGCGGATGATCCTGCAGCTGCGGTTCGGGCTGCGCGGGGAGGAGCCGATGACCCTCGAGGAGATCGGCGAGCACTTCGACCTGACGCGGGAGCGCATCCGTCAGATGCAGAACCGCGCGCTGGCGAAGCTGCGCCACCCGTCCCGGGCCCACGCGCTGACCGGGCTGATGGACGACGTCGAGCAGGTCGCCTGACCCGAGCCGTCCGACCGCGGGGGCGCCGCGTGCTCGACCGTCTGCTGGCCGGCGTCGTCGCCGTCGCCGCCGTGGCGGCGGCCCTCGGGATGGTCCTCCTCTGGCCGGGACCGAGCGATCGGCCGCCGGCGGAGCAGCCCCCGCTGGTCCCCGGGGTCGTCCGCGAGGTCGCGCCAGCGGTCGACGGGCTGGTCCGGCTCCGGGTCGAGGCGCTCGGTGGCGAGGTCGCGGGCGAGGTCCTCGAGGTCGAGGCGCCGACGGAGGGCTTCCCCGAGCTGCGGGTCGGTGACCGCGTCGAGCTCTTCCCGACGCGACTGCCCGACGAGGGCGAGGTCTGGTTCGTCGCCGACCTCAGTCGCCGGGCGCCGCTGGCCTGGCTCGGGGTGCTCCTCGTCGGTGCGGTGCTGCTGGTCGGTCGGTGGCGGGGGCTGCGGGCCCTCGTGGGCCTCGCCGCCTCGCTCTGGGTCGTGGTCGGGTTCATGCTGCCGGCGATCCTCGACGGCGCCAGCCCACCGCTCGTCGCGCTCGTCGGCGGGACCGTCGTCGTCCTCGGGACCCTGCTGCTCACGCACGGCGTCGGCCGGACGGCCCTGGCCGCGGCGACCGGGACCCTCGGGGCCCTCGTCCTGACCGTCGCCGTCGGGGTCGCGGCCATCGACGCCGCCCGCATCACCGGGTACGCCTCGGAGGACGCGGTGTACGCGGCGTTCGCGGCCGGCGGGCTGGACCTGCGCGGCATCGTCCTGGCCGGACTGATCGTGGCGGCGCTGGGCGTCCTCGACGACGTGACCGTCGCGCAGGCCTCGACCGTGGCGGCGCTGCACGCGGCCGACCCCGACCAGCCCCTCGGGACGCTCGTCGCGCGCGCCATGGGCGTCGGTCGCGACCACATCGCCTCGGTGATCAACACCCTCGTGCTGGCGTACGCCGGGGCGTCGCTGGCGCTCCTCGTCCTGTTCTCGACCAGCGGGCTGCCGGTCGTCGAGCTGCTGGCGTCCGAGCTGGTCGCGACCGAGATCGTCAAGACGATCGTCGGCTCGATCGGACTCATCGCGGCGGTGCCGCTGACGACGGTGGTCGCCGCCGCCGCGGCGCTCGGCGGGCGTGACGGCGCGGGGCGGTCGGCGCCGGCCTGACCCGGCCGGACCGCCCTATGCTCCCGCCCGCCGGCGGACAGGGCGCCGGCCCGGCACAGGTGGGACACGGGCCAGTGAGCGACGTCGCCGCCGTGACGGACCTCGCGGAGCTGTTCGACCGCGCCGCCGCACGGGGGTACGTCCTCCTCTCCGAGCTGCACGAGCTGTACGACGCGCTGACGCATGCCGAGACCTGGGTCGACGACACGGCGCAGGTCGCGCGCGACGCCGGACTCGAGGTGATCGACGACCTCGTCGCCGACGCGGAGCGACCCGAGGCGACGCCGCTCTCCGCGACCTCGGACTCGATCCGCCAGTACCTGAACGAGATCGGCCGGACCGAGCTGCTCACCGCCGAGCAGGAGGTCGACCTCGCGAAGCGGTACCAGGCCGGACTGGCCGCGGCCGGGATGCTCGGCACCGCCCCGGCGGCGGCGCGTGCGCAGCGCGTGTTCCTCCAGCGGATCGTGCGGGACGGCGAGGCCGCGAAGGAGCACATGGTCCGGGCGAACCTCCGCCTGGTCGTCTCGGTCGCCCGGAAGTTCCGCGGTCGCGGGGTCGACCTGCTCTCGCTGATCCAGGAGGGGAACCTCGGGCTGATCCGCGGGGTCGAGAAGTTCGACCACACGAAGGGGTACAAGTTCTCGACGTACGCGACCTGGTGGATCCGGCAGGCGCTGCAGCGCGGGCTCGCGAACACCGGTCGCACGGTCCGGCTGCCCGTCCACGTCCACGAGCTGATGGGCAAGGTCCGGTACACCGAGTTCCAGCTGCTCCAGGAGTTCGGCCGCGAGGCGACCGAGCTCGAGCTGGCGGACCGGCTCGGGCTGACGGTGGAGCGGCTCCGCGAGGTCCGCCTCGCCGCCCAGGACGTCGCCAGCCTGGACCGGCCGATCGGCGAGGACGGCGACGCGACGATGGGCGATCTCGTCGCCGACGAGTCGGCCGAGGACCCCGAGCGGTCCGCGACGGCGGCGCTGGTCCGGGCCGACACCGGACGGGCGCTCGACGCGCTGCCGCTGCGCGAGCGCGAGGTCATCGGCCTGCGGTTCGGGCTGCTGGACGGTGAGGAGCACACGCTCGAGGACATCGGGGACCGGCTCGGCCTGACGCGGGAGCGGATCCGCCAGATCGAGAAGAAGGCCCTGACGAAGCTCCGTCACCCGTCCCGCGGTTTCCAGCTCAACGGGCTGCTCGACTCGATGGACGCGGCGGGCTGAATGGTCGACGCCCCGGTCGCCGCGGACCTCGCCGTCGTCGGGGCCGGTCCGGCGGGGCTGTACGCCGCCACCTGCGCCGGGTTCCGCGGGCTGTCCACGGTGGTGCTGGACTCCCTCGAGGAGGTCGGCGGGCAGCTGACGGCGCTGTACCCCGAGAAGCCGATCCACGACGTCGCGGGGTTCCCGTCGATCGCGGCCCGCGACCTCGTCGCCGCCTGCCGGGCCCAGGCCGACGCCTTCGGTCCGACCTACCTCCTCGGCCACCGCGTCGAGACCCTGACCCCGGCCGCCGACGGGGGGTTCGTCCTCGGCACGGCGTCGGGGACCGAGGTCCGGGCCCGGGCGGTCGTGATCACGGGCGGCATCGGGACGTTCGCGCCGCGACCCCTGCCGGCGGCCGAGGGCTGGGTCGGGCGCGGCGTCGTCCACTTCGTCCGCGCCCTCGAGGACCTGCGGGACCACCGCGTCCTCGTCGTGGGAGGCGGTGACAGCGCGCTCGACTGGGCGCTGACGCTCCGCGGCGTCGCTCGCGAGGTCGCGCTGGTCCACCGGCGGACCGGGTTCCGGGCGCAGGAGGCCTCGGTGGTGGCGCTGCGCGATTCGGACGTCCGTGTCCTCGTGCCCGCGGAGGTGGAACGGCTGGAGGGGGAGGACGGACGGCTCGTGCGCGCGGTGGTGCGGGATCTCGCGGGCGGGGCCACGACGACGCTGGACGTCGACACGGTCGTCGCGGCGCTCGGGTTCACGGCCGACCTCGGGCCGCTCCGCGGATGGGGGCTGGAGACCGACGGGCGGGCCCTCGTCGTGGACCGCCGGATGGCGACGTCCCTGCCCGGTGTCTACGCCGCCGGCGACGTCGCGACGTACCCCGGCGACGTGCCCCTGATCTCGGTCGCGTTCGGGGAGGCGGCGATCGCGGTGAACAACGCCGCCACGTTCATCGACCCGACGGCGCGGCTCGCCCCCGGTCACTCGAGCGAGGGTCCGCCGCCCGGCGCCTGAGGGTCGGCCCGTCGTTCAGTCCGGCGGCTCCGGCGGGGGCGGCATCGGCGGCATCGGGGGCGGCACGGCCGCCGCGCCCGACGCCGTGGTGGGCGGGC
>JAFMLG010000004.1 GCA_017852335.1 Actinomycetota bacterium
CGGCGGTCGGCACGCCCGGCGCCGTCGGCGCGTCCGGCGCGTCCGCGGCGGCCACCGCCGGCGCGGGCCGTTCGATCGGGGACGTCCGCGCCCCGGGCCGGTCGAGGTCGAGCGAGGGCAGCGGCGCCGTCGCCCGGGGCCGCGGCGCCGGCGGGTCGCCCCCCGGTCGGACCCGGCGGTAGGTCGCGCCGTCGACGAGCGCGACCTGCGGGGCGCAGCCGGCGACGCGGAGCGCGTCGAGCGAGGCCATCAGCTCGACCCGGGACGTGAGGTTCGCCTCGGCGACGAGCACCACCTGGTCGAGGACCCGCGCGGCGTTCACGACGGCCCGGGTGCTGACCTGGGGCAGCGCGACGAGCAGCACGCCGACGTCCTCGGGCAGCAGCGTCGGGAGGGAGACGACCGCGCCGAGCGCCGCGACCGGGTCGCCGCCGGGACCGATCGTCGCGACGGGGGCGCCGTCGGCGTACGTGACGACGTCGGCCAGCGGCAGGCGGTCGCGGACCACCTCGAGGACGCCCGGTCCGTCCGGCGCGGCGGTGAGGTCGGCGAGGAGCACCGTCGTCCCGGCCCGACCCAGCGCCGCGGCCAGCGCCCGGGTCCAGGCGACGGCGGCGAGCGGCTCGGCCCCCACGGGGGCGAGTCCGAGGTGCATCGCGGCCCCGTCCGGCCGCGCCTCGAGGACGGCGGCCGCGAGCTCGTCGGCGTCCGCGTCCGTGACGCCGACGGGGAGCAGCGCGACGAGGTCCCCGCCGCCGCTGCGGACGTGGCGCGGCCCGCGGACGCGGACGTCCAGCGCGTCGAGGGCGGCCGCGACGGCGACGCCGGCGGCCAGGGCGGTGGCGCCGACGACGAGCCCGACGGCGGCCGACGCCGGGACGACGGTCGGGGCGAGGGACGCGATCAGCAGGACGAGGGCGGCGAGGACGCCGGCGGCCCAGAGCGCGACGGGACCGCGGCGGTCCAGCACGTCGAGGAGCTCGATCGCCCACAGCGGGGGCCGGCGGCGGGCGCCGGTGGCGTCCGTCGCGTCCGTCGTCGTCCCCGTCGTCGTCGCGGCGCCCATCGTCGGCGAGGCTAGCGGTGGGGGTCGGGACGGCCGCGGAGCGCCGGACCGGCCCCGGACGCCGGTGGGCCCCCGCTCGCGCGGGGGCCCACCGGTCGTGCGGTCGGACGGTGGCTCAGAAGTCCATGCCGCCCATGCCGTGGTCGTGCCCGCCGGCGGCCGCGGCCTCCTTGGGCTCGGGCTTGTCGGCCACGAGCGCCTCGGTGGTCAGCAGCAGCCCCGCGATCGAGGCGGCGTTCTGCAGCGCCGACCGCGTGACCTTCGCCGGGTCGATGACGCCGGCCTTGAGCAGGTCCTCGTACTCGCCGGTGAGGGCGTTGAGGCCGCTGCCCGCGGCCATGCCGCGCACCTTCTCGACGACGACGGAGCCCTCGTGGCCCGCGTTCGCCGCGATCCAGTACAGCGGCGCGGAGAGGGCGGCCTTGATGATGCGCGCGCCCGTCGCCTCGTCGCCGTCGACCTTCAGCCCGTCGAGGCCCTTCTCGGCCTGGAGCAGGGCGGTGCCGCCGCCGGCGACGATGCCCTCCTCGACCGCCGCACGGGTCGCCGAGAGGGCGTCCTCGATGCGGTGCTTGACCTCCTTGAGCTCGGTCTCGGTCGCGGCGCCGACCTTCACGACGGCGACGCCACCGCTGAGCTTCGCGAGCCGCTCCTGGAGCTTCTCACGGTCCCAGTCCGAGTCGGTCTTCTCGATCTCGGCCTTGATCTGGCTGATGCGACCCTTGATGTCGGCGTCCTCGCCGGCACCCTCGACGATCGTCGTGTCGTCCTTGGTGATGACGACCTTCCGGGCCCGGCCGAGCAGGTCGAGGGTGGTCGACTCGAGCTTCAGGCCGACCTCCTCGCTGATGACCTGGCCGCCGGTCAGGATCGCGATGTCCTGGAGCATGGCCTTGCGGCGCTCACCGAAGCCCGGCGCCTTGACGGCCGCCGACTGGAAGGTGCCGCGGATCTTGTTGACGACCACCGTCGCCAGCGCCTCGCCCTCGAGGTCCTCGGCGATGATCACGAGCGGACGACCCGCCTGCATGACCTTCTCGAGGACCGGCAGGAGGTCCTGCACGGCCGAGACCTTCTGGTTCGCGATGAGGATGTACGGGTCCTCGAACACGACCTCCATGCGGTCGGTGTCGGTGACCATGTACGGCGAGATGTAGCCCTTGTCGAACTGCATGCCCTCGACGAAGTCGAGCTCCATGCCGAACGTCTGGGACTCCTCGACGGTGATGACGCCGTCCTTGCCGACCTTGTCCATCGCGTCGGCGAGGATCGAGCCGATGGTGCTGTCGTTGTTGGCCGAGATCGAGGCGACCTGGGCGATCTCCGCCTGGGTCTCGATCTCGCGGGCCTGGTCCGAGATGGCCGCGACGACGTGCTCGACCGCCTTGTCGATGCCGCGCTTCAGCGCCATCGGGTTCGCCCCGGCGGCGACGTTGCGCAGACCCTCCTTGACGATCGCCTGCGCGAGGACGGTGGCCGTGGTGGTCCCGTCACCGGCGACGTCGTTGGTCTTGGTCGCGACCTCCTTCGCGAGCTGGGCACCCATGTTCTCGTACGGGTCCTCCAGCTCGATCTCGCGGGCGACCGTCACACCGTCCTTGGTGATGGTCGGGGCGCCCCACTTCTTGTCGATGACGACGTTGCGGCCCTTGGGGCCGAGCGTCACCTTCACCGCGTCCGCGAGGGTGTTGACGCCGCGCTCGAGCCGGCGCCGCGCCTCCTCGCTGAAGCTCAGGATCTTCGCCATGGCGGAGACTCCTCCTGTGTGTGGTCGGGTGCGGCGCGGTCGCGCCGCGGGGGGTTCGGGAGCCGGGTCAGCCGACGACGGCGAGGATGTCGCGGGCCGAGAGGATGAGGTAGTCCTCGCCCCCGACCTTCACCTCGGTGCCGCCGTACTTCGAGAACAGCACGGTGTCGCCCGCCTTGAGGTCCATGGGGATGACCTCGCCCGTCTGGTCCGAGCGCTTGCCCGGGCCGACGGCGATGACGGTGCCCTGCTGGGGCTTCTCCTTCGCGGTGTCCGGGATCACGAGGCCACTCGAGGTGGTCTGCTCGCCCTCGTCGATGGTGACGATGACCCGGTCCTCGAGGGGCTTGATCTTGACGTCGGTCGCCAACGTTCGCCCTCCTGGGGATGGTTCGGTGGGTGGTCGGCCGGGGCCGCGGGAGCGCGGTCCCCGTCCGGGTCGGGCCCGGGGCCCGTTCGCACTCTCGGTCGCCGAGTGCCAGACGGACGCTAGCGCTCGCCCCCTCCGAGTGCCAGCGGCGGGCGGTCCGGCCGGGCCGGTCCTGCGCCGACCCGGCGCAGGGACGTCCGCCGGGGCGTCCGGCCCGGGCCGGGGCTCAGGGTCGCAGGGCGAGGCACCAGTCCTCGCCGGGCCGGAACCCGGCGGCGGCGTAGGCGCGGAGCGCCGGGGCGTTCGCGGCCCGCGTGTGCAGCGTGACCGGCGGCGGGACCGCCGGGGCGTCGGCCAGGAGCCGCCGGACGACCTCGGCGACGACGGCCCGACCGAGCCCGCGCCCGCGGGCGCCCGGCCGGACCACGATCCCGGCGAGCTGCGCGCCCCACCGCGCGGACCGGACGGCCCGCTCGATCTTCGCCTCGGGCGCACCCACCGGCCCGACGCAGTCGACGGTCCCGGCCCGGACGGCCGCGCGGAGCCGCGTCCGGTACCCGGCCCGGCCGCCGGGCCCCGGGTCGGGCCCGAACCCGTCGTCGACGTGGAGCCGCACCGCGAGCTCGGCCAGCCCGTCGAGGTCGGCCTCCTCGGCGGGGCGCAGCCCCGGGTCCGGGACGGCGTCGCGGTCGGGGACGCGCGAGGGGTCGAGGACCATCAGCCGCTGGGCCAGCACGACCCGGGCCGGCCGGGCGCCGGTCGCCAGCACCGCCGCGCAGGCGGCACGGTCGCCGACGAGGAGCCGCCAGCCCGGCGGCGTCCCGACCGCGCGGCGCAGCGTCCCCGGATCCCCCGCGACCGCGAGCACCTCGCCGCCGGTCCGCACGGCGAGCCCGACGGCCGCCCGACCGTCCGCGTCGCGGCGGCCCGGGTCGCCGGTGATCCGGACCGCGTCCGGCCCGCCCTCCTCCAGCCCGATCAGCGGCAGCTGATGCCGGACGACGCCGCCGTCGGGCGCCGGCCAGTCCGCGAGCAGCCGGACGAGGTCGGGCAGCTCGCGGGCCGAGGGCCGTCGCCAGCGCCGACCGCGGAGCGACCCGGGCAGGACGATCACGCCGGCGCCCGCGTCGCCAGCAGGAGCCCCGGGTCCGCCTCGAGGTCCGGACCGGACACGACCCCGGCCGCGAGCAGGTTCGCGCCGGCGGCGGCGACCATCGCGCCGTTGTCCGTGCAGAGCCGCGGCGAGGGCAGGACGGCGCGGACCCCGGCCGCGTCGCAGGCCGCCGCGATGCGGGCGCGGAGCCGGGAGTTCGCCGCGACCCCGCCGGCCACGACCAGCGTCGGCGCGTCGAGGTCGACGACGGCCCGCATCACCTTCGCGACCTGCACGTCGACGACGGCCTCCTGGAACGAGGCGGCGACGTCGGCGACCGCCGGCGTCGTGCCGGCGGCGTCCGACGCCTCGAGGGTCCGGACGAGGGCCGTCTTCAGGCCCGAGAGCGAGAGGTCGTACCCCGGCGCGTCGAGCATCGGCCGGGGCAGGTCGAGCGCGTCGATCCGTCCGGTGCGGGCGGCCGCGTCGATCGCCGGGCCGCCGGGGAACCCGAGCCCGAGGTACCGGGCGACCTTGTCGAACGCCTCCCCGGCCGCGTCGTCGACCGTCGCGCCGACCTCGCGCATCGTCCCGGTGGCGTCGCGTGCGACGATGCTGGTGTGGCCGCCCGACACGACGAGGGCGACGAGCGGTCCGTCCAGCTCGCCGTGCTCGAGCTGCGCCACCTCGACGTGGGCCCGGAGGTGGTTCACGCCGACGAGCGGGACGTCGAGGCCCAGCGCCAGTCCCTTCGCGGCCGCGACGCCGACGAGGAGCGGTCCGGCCAGACCGGGCCCGTGCGTGACGGCCACGCCGTCGAGGTCCTCGGCACGGACCCCCGCCTCGTCGAGGGCCCGCTCGACCACGGGGAGCAGCGCCTCGAGGTGGGCCCGGGCCGCGACCTCGGGCACGACGCCGCCGAACCGGGCGTGGAGGTCGACCTGCGACGCGACGACGTCGGCCCGCAGCCGCAGACGGTCCTCGACGACGCCGACGGCCGTCTCGTCGCAGGACGTCTCGATGCCGAGGACGAGCATCAGCCGGCCGGCCGCGTCATCAGCACCGCGTCCTCGCCGTCGGCGTAGTACCGGCGGCGCCGCCCGACCTCGGCGAACCCAGCCCCGGCGTACAGCGCCCGGGCCGCCGCATTCCCGGTCCGGACCTCGAGCGTCACCGCGTCCGCCCCGGCCGCGTCGGCCCAGGCGAGCAGTCCGGCGAGGAGCGCCCGGCCGTGCCCGCGGCGCCGGTGCTCGGGCGCGACGGTGCAGCGGAGGACGTGGGCGGTGCCCGCGAGCAGCCGGGCGCTCGCGAACCCGCCGAGCCCCCCGTCGGCGCCGCGGAGGACGAGGAGGCAGCCGTCGTCCCACCCCGCCTCGGCCCCGAGCGCCGCCCAGCCGAGCGGCCGGGCCTCGACCGCGGTCTCGAGGGCGAGCAGCGCCGCCCGGTCACCGTCGGCGACGGGCGCGCGGAGCCGCTCGACCGTCGCGCTCACGCGCCGACCACCCGGCCGCCACCCCGCGCGGCCCAGCCGATGCGGACGTCGGCCTCGCGGAGGTAGACCGGGTCGAGCTTCGCCGGGCCGGTGCCACCGGCCCGCAGCGCCGGGACCGCGAGGCGGGCGATGTCGGCGGCGTCCGGCCGGAGCGCCCCGCCGTCGGGACCGCCGCCGGGTCCGCCGTCCGGCCGCTCGCCGACGGCGACGGCGTCCGGACCGGCGGCGGCGACGGCTGCCGCGACGGCCGCGGCGTCGCCGACCGCGGGCCGGACCGGTCCATCACCGGGGAGCGCCGTCGCGTGGAACCACTGGCCCCGCCGGGCGTCCAGCACGGCCACCAGCGGGACCCCGGCCAGTTCGGGGCGACGACGCGCGGCCCGCACGACGGCGTCGAGGCCGCCGACCCCGGCGACTGGGATCCCGCGGGCCCACGCCAGCGCCGCCGCGGTCGCCAGTCCGATGCGCAGCCCCGTGTACAGCCCGGGGCCGGTCCCGACGGCGACGCCGTCGAGGTCGACGACGCCGAGGCCGGCCTCGGCGCAGCAGGCCGCGATGGCGGGTGCCAGGAACGCGCCGTGACCCCGCGGGTCGTCGTTCGCGGCCGACGCCAGCACGACGCCGTCCGGACCCCCGCGGTCGGCGTCCAGGACGGCGACCGACGACCGCGCGGTCGAGGTCTCGACGCCGAGGACGATCACGCGCCGACCTCCGTCCCGTCGGGGGTGGTCACGGCGGCGGTCAGATCGGCCGCGAGCGCCGGCCACCGGTCGGCCCAGGCCGACCCGTGCGCGACGAGCAGGACGTCACGCGGGGCGACCGGTGCGGCGGTCGCGACCGCCACGTCCGCCGCGACGGGCGTGAGCGTCACGTCGAGCCGCGTCGCGGGCAGCGCGGCGGCGACGGCGTCGCCCCACTCGACGCAGGTCACGACGTCGGGGGCGAGGACGTCGTCGTCGAGCGTCACGAGGTCCCCGACGCGCTCGAGGCGGTACGCGTCGCAGTGCAGCAGCGGCAGCCGCCCCCGGTGGCGCCGGACGAGCACGAACGTCGGCGAGGCGACCCGCCCCTCGACGCCGAGGCCGGCGGCCAGGCCCTGCACGAACCGGGTCTTCCCCGCACCGAGCGGTCCGGCCAGCGACACGACGTCCCCCGGGAGGAGGTGCGGCGCGACGACGGCGCCGAGGGCGGCGGTCGCGTCGGGGGTCGGCGCGCGCAGTTCGGCCCGCACCGGCTCAGCCCGCCGCGCCGACGACGACCCGCGGCAGCCGCGGCCCGAGGCCGGTCGCGACCTCGTAGGTGATGGTCCCGGCCGCCGCGGCCCACTCCCCCATGGCGACGTGCGCCTCGCCCTGCGTGCCGAGCAGCACGACCTCGTCGTCGACGTCCGGCACGTCGTCGCCGCACCACAGCAGCAGCTGGTCCATCGTGACGGTCCCGACGACCGGCCGCCGCCGGCCGCCGAGGAGGGCCTCCCCGTGGCCGCCGAGGGCGCGGGGGACGCCGTCGGCGTACCCGACGGGGACGGTCGCGAGCCAGCCGTCGACCGGGGCCGCCCACCGGTGGCCGTAGGAGACCGGCGTCCCGGCGGCGATCCGCTTCACGAACGACACGGCGCTGACCAGGCGGAGCGCCGGTTCGAGGCCGTGGTCGACGGCCCGGACCTCGCCACCGGGGTCGAGGCCGTACACGCCGATGCCGGCCCGCACCAGCGGCGCGGCGTCGGGCAGCCCGGCCCCGGCGGCCCGGACCGCGTCGCCGTGGACCAGCGCCCCGGCGGTGTTCGCGACGTGGAGCAGCCGCGGCGCGAGCCCCCGTGCACGGAGCTCGGCCAGACCCGCCGCGAACCGCGCGAGCTGCGCGCCGGTCGTCGGGGCCGACGGCTCGTCGGCACGGGCGAGATGCGTCTCGACGCCCTCGAGCGCGAGACCGGGGGCGGCGGCGATCGCGTCGAGGAGCGCCGGCCAGTCCTCCGGCGGCGCGCCGACGCGACCCATGCCGGTGTCGAGCTTGGCGTGGACGGCGACGCGCCGTCCACGCGCGCGCGCCGCCGCGTCGAGGGCCGCGACGAACGCCGGTGCGTACACGGTCGGCGTCAGGTCGAGGTCCAGGAGGTGCGGGATCGCCGCGGGGGTCGGCTCGGAGAGGAGCAGCACCGGCGCGGTCACCCCGACGTCGCGGAGGACGGCGGCCTCCTCGACCAGCGCGACGGCCAGCCAGGTCGCCCCACCGGCCAGCGCGGCCCGGGCCGCGGTGACGGCGCCGTGCCCGTACCCGTCGGCCTTCACGACGGCGCAGACGTCGGCGCCGGCCGCGGCCGCGATCCGCCCGACGTTGCGGGCGATGGCGCCGGCGTCGACCTCGGCCCGCGTCGGACGCAGATCGGGCACGGGACTCATGCGGACACCGCCGGCCTCGTCGGGACCACCGGCGCCGCGGTCGCCGCGGTCGCCGCGACGCCGAGCAGCTCGTCCATGGCGACCCGACCGGCGGGGCCGCGGTCGAGCGGCCCCGGCGCGGCGGCGCAGGCGTCGAGGGCCGCGGGGACGGCGGCCACGACGACGGCGGCGTCGGTCCGGCCGACGGCGCCTCCGGCGACGCGGCCGGCGACCGCGTGCCACCGCACGGCCCGGGCGACCGCCCGCAGGACCCCGTCGCCACCGGCGTCCGGAGCGGCGGCGAGGACGGCCCCCACCATGCCGACCAGCACGTCGCCGGTCCCGCCGGTCGCGAGCGCCGACGTCCCGAGCGGCTCGACGAGGACGCCGTCCGGGCCGGCGACGACCGTGCCCGGCCCCTTCGCGACCACCACGGCGCCGAGATCGCGCGCGAGCGCGGGCGCGGCGACGGCGCGGTCGGCGTCCCCGCCGGTCAGACGGGCGAGCTCGCGCGCGTGGGGCGTGAGGACCAGGGTGGCCCGACGTCCGCGGAGCGGCGCGACCGCGTCACGATGGAGGTTCAGCGCGTCGGCGTCGAGGACGAGCGCCACGTCGTGGGCGAGCAGCGCCGCGACGACGGCGGCGGCACCGGCCCCGAGCCCGAGCCCCGGTCCCGCGACGACGACGTCGACGTCGGCGAGCAGGGGCGGCAGCGCGTGGACCGCGTCGGCGTGGACGGCCCCGTCGGCGTCGGCCGGCAGCCCCACCACCATCGCGGCGGGGTGGTGGGCCGCGACCTCGGCCCGGACCGGCGCGGGGACGGCCACGCGGACCAGACCGGCCCCGGCGGCCAGCGCCCCGTGGGCGGCCAGCGCCGCGGCGCCGCTCGCGCCCGCCCGGCCGGCGACGACGAGGACCGTCCCCCGGCGGCGCTTCTCGGTGTCGACGGGGAGCGGAGCGGGCCGCGCGCCGTCCGCGTCGAGGACGCCCCAGGTCGTCCCGGACGGGTCGACGGGGTGCGCCGGCCCGAGGCGTCCGACGTGGAGCCGTCCGACGTGGGCCGCCCCCGGGTGCAGGACGTGACCGGGACGCGGCGCGCCGAAGGTCACCGTCGCGTCGGCCAGCACGGCGCCCGCGACGGTCGCCCCCGTGTCCGACGCGACCCCCGTGGGGAGGTCCGCCGCGACGACGCGGGCGCCGGCGGTCCGGGCCGCCACGACCGCGGCCGCACCGGCGGCGACCGACCCGCGGAGCGGTCCCGCCGCGCCCGTCCCGAGCAGGCAGTCGAGGACGACGTCGGCCGGTCGGTCCGCCGCGGCGTCCGCGACCCGACCCCCGGAGGTCGTCCAGGCGGCGCTGGCGGCCGCGGCGGCAGCGGACCGGGGCGCCGGCGTGCCGGCGGGGACGAGGACGCGGACGTCGGCCCCGGCCGCGGCCAGCAGGGGTGCGGCGGCCCAGCCGTCCCCGCCGTTGTCCCCGGGCCCGACGACGACGTCGACGCGGAGGCCGTACGCCCGACCGCCGACCGCCAGCGCCGTCCGCGCGAGGTGCCCGGCCGCCCGACGCATCAGGTCCCCGGGCGCGACACCGGCGGCGATCGCCGCGGCGTCCGCGGCCCGGGCGCCGGCCGCGTCGACGAGCGGGACGACCCCGTCGGCGGAGAGGTGCGCGCCCACGCCGCGATCACTCCACCGTCACGGTCTTGGCGAGGTTCCGCGGCTGGTCGACGTCCGCGCCGCGGAGCACCGCCACGTGGTACGCGTACAGCTGCAGCGGCAGCACCGTCAGCACCGGCGTCGCCAGCTCGAGCGGTGCGTCCGGGACGGTCAGCACGACGTCGGCGTGCGGCTCGAGCGCCGCCCGCGAGCCCTCGGTCGCGACGGCGAGCACGGCGGCGCCGCGGGCCCGGACCTCCTGGACGTTCGAGACGAGCTTCGGGAAGACGTGGTCGTCCGGCGCGACCGCGACGACGAGCGCCCCCGGTTCGATCAGCGCGATCGGCCCGTGCTTCATCTCGCCCGCGGGGAACGCCTCGGCGTGGAGGTAGCTGACCTCCTTCAGCTTCAGCGCGCCCTCGTACGCGATGGGCAGCCCGCCGTGACGACCGATGAACATCGTGTACCCGACATCACGGAACCGCTCGGCGGCCGCGACGATCGCGGCGTCGTCCTCGACGACGCGGCGGACCAGGTCGGGCAGGACCGCGAGCCGTTCGAGCACGTCCGCGGCCTCCGACGGGAAGAGCCGGTCCCGCCGCTGCGCGAGGTACAGCCCGAGGAGCAGGCCGGCGACGATCTGCGTCGTGAACGCCTTCGTGGACGCGACCGCGACCTCCGGTCCGGCGCGCGTGTGCAGCACGCCGTCGGCCATCCGTGCCAGCGTCGAGCCGACGACGTTGCTGACGGCGATGACCGGCGCACCCTGGTCGCGCGCGTGCTCGGCCGCGGCGATCGTGTCGATCGTCTCGCCGGACTGGGAGTACGCGATCACGAGCGTGCGCGCGTCGACGATCGGGTCGCGGTAGCGGAACTCGCTCGCCACCTCGACGTCGACCGGGACGCCGGCCCAGTGCTCGATCGCGAGCTTCCCGACCATCCCGGCGTGCAGCGACGTGCCGGCGGCCAGGATGAAGACCTTGTCGACGCGGGCGAGCACGGCCGGGTCGATCCGGAGGTCGTCGAGCAGCACGTTCCCGGCGCCGTCGTCGTGCCCCAGCAGCGTCTCGCGGACCGCGGTCGGCTGCTCGTGGATCTCCTTCAGCATGAAGTGCTCGTACCCCTGCTTCTCCGCGGCCGAGAGGTCCCAGTCCACGCGGTACGTGTCCGGCTCGGCCGGGGCGCCGTCGGCGTCGACGACCTCGACGGCGCCGGCCCGGACCCGGGCGATCTGGCCGTCGAGCAGGGCCGCGCAGGTGTCGGTGTGCTCGATCAGCGCGGCGACGTCGGAGGCGCAGAACCCGACCCCGTCACGGGCCGCGACGATCAGCGGGGCCTGCTGGCGGGCGACGACGATCGTCCCCGGCTCGCGGTCGGACATCACGCAGAGGGCGTAGGCGCCCTCCAGCCGGCCGACGACGCGACGGACGGCCTCGAGCAGGTCCGGCCCGTCCGACGCGTCGAGCTCGCGGGCGACGAGGTGGGCGACGACCTCCGTGTCGGTCTCGGAGGCGAACACCGCACCGTCGAGCTCGGCCCGGAGCGCGCGGTAGTTCTCGATGATGCCGTTGTGCACGACCGCGACCCGGCCGGTCGGGTCAAGGTGCGGGTGGGCGTTCTCGTCGTTCGGGGCCCCGTGCGTCGCCCACCGGGTGTGCCCGATGCCGACGGCCCCCTCGAGGGGCGAGCCGTCGAGCGCCTCGACGAGGCGGTCGAGCTTGCCGGCGCGCTTGACGACGCCGAGCCGGTCCCCCGCCTGCGCGACGACGCCGGCCGAGTCGTACCCGCGGTACTCGAGCCGGCGCAGGCCGGCCACGATGTCCGCGACGGCCGAGGGACGGCCGGTCACGCCGATGATGCCGCACACGACGTCGCCTCCGGCCGAGCGGCGAGCCTACTGCCGGGCGGTCCCGCGGCCCGGGCCCGTCAGGCCGCCGCGGCCGTCCCGAACGTCTCGAGGATCGCCCAGAGGTTCTCGGCCATCCGCTGCGGCGGGACGCGGTACCACGCGCCGCCGAGGATGAGGTGGTCGACGTGCGCACCGAACTCGGCGACGCGGTCGCGGACCTCGTCGGGGGTGCCGGCCACCGCGTACCGCTCGACGACCTCGTCGGGGACGGCCGCGACCATCGCATCGAGGTCCCGGCCCGACGCGACGAAGACGCGGCGGAGCTCCTCCATCAGCGCCTCGTCGCCGTGCGACGCGAACACCGGCCGGTAGTTCGGCGTCGTGCCGTAGAACGCGATCTGGGCCTTCGCCTCGCGGACCGCGACGTCGCGGTCGTCGGCGATGCAGAGGATGAGGCCCTGGGCGACGGTGAACGACGAGCGGTCGCGGCCGGCCCCGGCCAGCGCGCCCTCGATGCGGGGCAGGACCTCACCGGTCAGGTACTTCAGCGACGTGAAGGGATGCCCGAGGATCCCGTCGGCGTGCGTGGCGGCCGCCGCGACCATCAGGGGGCCGACGGCGGCGACGTAGCACCGGGGCTCGGGCCGGTCGGCGGCGCGTCCGCGGCCGGCCAGCCCGGGCCGGAGCACGCGGTACAGCTCGCCGTCGAAGGTGACGTCCTCGCCGCGCTCCATCGCCCAGACGGCCCGCATCGCGCGGACGTACTCGCCCATGCGGTGCGCCGGCCGGTCGAACGCCGCCGAGAACCGCTCCTCGACGATGCGTCGCACCTGGCTGCCGAGGCCGAGGACGAACCGCTCGCCGGAGAGCTCGTTCAGGTCCCAGGCCTGCATCGCGGTCACCGTCGGCGAGCGCGGGAAGGCCAGCGTGATGTTCGTGCCGACGTCGATGCGCGACGTCGCACCGAGGCAGACGGTCGCCTGGACGATCGACTCCTGACCCGTCTCGGAGACCCAGGCCGCGTCGAACCCGTGCGCCTCGACCTGGCGGGCCAGCTCGGGCAGGACCGCGTACGGCCCGCCGACGGCGACCCCGAGGGACGTCATGCGCCCGTCCCGACGACGACCCCGTCGGCCGCTCCGGCGTCGCGGCCGAGCTCGGCGCGGACGACCTCGACGAGGCCGTCCGCCACCTCCTGCGCGACGCCCTCCTCCAGCGCCTCGACCATGACGCGGACCAGCGGCTCGGTCCCGCTCGGGCGGACGAGCACGCGTCCGTCGGCGCCGAGCCGGGCCTCGGCCGCGGCGACGGCCGCGGCGACGGTGTCCGACCCGGCGAGCCCCGCGCGGTCGACGTCGGGGACGTTCACGAGCACCTGGGGCAGACGACGCATGATCGTCGCGAGCTCGGCCAGCGGCGTCCCGGTGGTCCGGACCGCCTCCATCAGGCGGAGCGCCGTCAGGACGCCGTCGCCGGTGGTGGCCCGCTCGAGGTCGATGACGTGGCCGGACTGCTCGCCGCCGAGGTTCAGACCGCGGCTCCGCATGGCGTCGAGGACGTACCGGTCCCCGACCGCCGTCTCGAGGACCTCGATGCCGAGCTCGCGCATCGCGCGGTGGAACCCGAGGTTCGCCATGACCGTCGTCACGACGGTGCCGTCGATGAGGCGGCCCTGGAGGTGGGCCTGCCGCGCGAGGACCGCGAGGATGGCGTCGCCGTCGACGACGTCCCCGAGGTGCGAGGCGGCGACGACCCGGTCGGCGTCCCCGTCGTGCGCGACCCCCAGGTCGGCGGCGTGGGCGACGACGGCCTGCGCGACCACCTCCGGGTGGGTCGAGCCGCAGCGGTCGTTGATGTTCGCGCCGTCGGGGCTGCAGTGCAGCTGGACCACCTCGGCACCGAGCTGGCGGTAGACCTGCGGGGCGACGCTGTGCGCCGCGCCGTTCGCGCCGTCGACGACGACCCGCAGCCCCGTGAGGTCGACGTCGACCGACCGGGCGAGGTGCTCGATGTACCGGGCGACCGCCGCGGGGTCGGTGAGCCGGCGGCCGATCCGCGTCGAGACCGGTCGGCGTCCGCCGCCGGCGGCCAGCGTCGTCGCGACGCGGAGCTCCTCGTCGTCGGAGAGCTTGAACCCGTCGGGGCCGAACAGCTTGATGCCGTTGTCGCCGACCGGGTTGTGCGAGGCCGAGATCATCACGCCGGCCGCGGCCGAGGACCGCGCGGTCAGGAACGCGACCCCGGGGGTCGGCACGACGCCGACGCAGACGGCGTCGCCACCGGCCGAGGCGATCCCGGCGACCAGCGCGGCCTCGAGCATGTCGCCGGACCACCGCGGGTCACGACCGACGAGGATGGACGGCCGGCGCTCGCCGTCGTCGTGCAGGACGGTGACGAGCGCCCGCCCGATGAGCAGGGCCAGCTCGGGCGTGAGGTCCTCGTTGGCACGACCGCGGACCCCGTCGGTGCCGAACAGCCGCTCGGGGTCGACGTCGACCTCGGCTCCGGGACCCGCCACCAACGCCCCCGCCCTCGGACCGCGTGGGCCCCCGTCGGCGCCAGGGCGCCGGACGGAGGTCAGCGCTTGGAGTACTGCGGCGCGCGCCGCGCCTTCTTCAGACCGTACTTCTTCCGCTCGACGGCGCGGGCGTCCCGCGTCAGCATCCCGGCCGCCTTCAGCGGTGCGCGCCACTCGGGGTCGTGCGCCGCGAGGGCGCGGGCGATGGCGAGACGGAGCGCCCCGGCCTGGCCCGTGGTGCCGCCGCCGGCGATGCGGGCGTCGACGTCCCAGGCGCCGAGCTGCTCGAGGACGACCAGCGGCTCGACCGCGTGGGCGCGGAGCTTCTCGGTCGGGAAGTACCGCTCGAGCGGGCGGCCGTTCAGCGTGACGTTGCCGGCACCGCGACTGATGCGGGCGCGGGCGACGGAGGTCTTGCGCCGGCCGACGAAGATCGCGGACATCTCAGGCCTTCGTGACGGCGCCGGGCAGCGGCTTCGGCTGCTGCGCGGCGTGCGGGTGGTCGGGACCGGGGTAGACCTTCAGCTTGCCGAGCATCGTCCGCCCGAGCGAGTTCTTCGGCAGCATGCCGCGGACCGCGGTCTCGACGACCTGCGGCGAGGAGCGCTGCATCTGACGGAGGAACGGCACCGAGCGGAGCCCGCCCGGGAAACCGGAGTGCGAGTGGTACGTCTTCGCGTCGGCCTTGCCGCCGGTCAGCACGACGCGGTCGGCGTTGACGACGATGACGAAGTCGCCCATGTCGAGGTTCGGGGTGAACGTCGGCTTGTGCTTGCCGCGGAGCACCGACGCGACCCGGGTCGCCAGCCGACCCAGCGTCATGCCGTCGGCGTCGACGACGTACCAGTCGCGCGGGATGTCCTTCCCGCTCGGGGTGAACGTTCGCATGACCGGTCCTCTTGCGCCGCCGGGGCGGGCGATCGTGTGGGCGTCGGGGCGTCGACGCCGGCCGCCGCGGAGGCCCTCCGAGGGAGGGGTCCGGGCGCGACCCGCCGTGACGTGACGATGCGCGGCCGACCGCGCCGCGCGGGGCGAGGGTAGCCCCGGTCCGGAAGGGGGGTCAAACGCCGTCGGACGCCCCGGCGAGGGCCTCGGAGGCCCCGGGGCCCGGCCGGCCCCGCGCGCTCGGCGGCGGGGCCGATCCGACCCCGCGCCCGTACCGGACCTCCTCGAGCGTCAGCCCGTGGGGCGGGGCCAGGGCGGCCGCGGCCGACCGGTCCCGGGCCGCGAGGACCTCCCCGACCCAGCCCGGGGGCCGCCGACCCCGCCCGACCTCGACGAGGCAGCCGACGACGGCCCGGACCTGCTGGTGGCAGAACGCGGGCCCGACGACGCGGACGTCGATCCGGCCGGGACCGACGCGCCGGCCGGCCCGGACGGCGTCCACGGGCAGGCGGCGCAGGGTCAGCGCGTCGACCCGGCGGACGGTGGTCCGGCCCGGGGCGCGCCGGCAGAAGGACGCGAAGTCATGCTCGCCGAGGAGGTGGCGGCCCGCCCGCCGCATGGCGGCGACGTCGAGGTCGGCCGTGAGGCTCCAGACGTCGCCGGGGTCGCGGGCGACACCGCGACCGGCCCGGCCGCGGCCCCGCGGGTCGACGCCGTCGCGCAGTCGGTACCGGTAGACCCGGGCCGTCGCGGCGAACCGGGCGTCGAAACCGTCCGGGACCCGGCGCACCGCGTGGATGCGGATCCCGTCCGGCACCGCCGCGGCGAGCCGGCGGTGCGCCCGGACCGGGTCGGCGAGCAGCCGCGCCGCCGCCGGCACGGCCGGATCGACGTCCAGGTGCAGGACCTGCGCGTCGGCGTGGACGCCCCGGTCGGTCCGACCGGCGCAGGTCGTGCGGACCGGCGTGCCGAGCAGCCCCGCGAGGACGTCCTCGACCGCGCCCTGCACCGTCGGCAGCCCCGGCTGGCGGGCGAAGCCGTGGAACGGCCGCCCGTCGTACGCGAGGTCGACGCGCAGGCGGACGGTCACGCCGAGGCGTCGTCCTCGTCCTCGGCGGTGTCGGCGTCGGCCGCGTCGGCCGTCGCGTCGGCCGCGGCCTCCGGCGCCCCGGCCTCCGGGGCCCCGACCGTGTCGTCCGCCGCGACCTCCGCGACCTCGGACCCGTCCTCCTCGGCCGGAGCCGACGCGGCGGCACGACGGCGCTCGGCCGCGGCCTGCGACGACGACGCGGCCGCCGGACGGGCCGCCCGGCGCGGGCGGTCGCCCTCGGCGACCAGCTCGACCAGCGCCATGCGGGCGCTGTCGCCCTTCCGCGGGTCGAGCCGGAGGATGCGGAGGTACCCGCCGTCGCGCCCGGCGAACCGCGGCGCGACCTCGTCGAACAGCCGGGCGACGACGTCACGGTCGCGGAGCCGCGACAGGACGGTGCGGCGGGCGTGGAGGTCCCCCCGCTTCGCCTTCGTGATCAGCCGCTCGGCGAACGGCCGCAGGGCCTTCGCCTTCGCCTCGGTCGTCGTGATGCGGCCGTGACGGAACAGGTCGGCCGCGAGGTTGGACAGCATCAGGCGCTGGTGGGCCGGGCTGCCGCCGAGCCGTGGCCCTCGCTTCGGGGTCGGCATCTCGGGGGTCTCCTTCGCGCGCGCGGCGCGTCGTGCGGGTGGTGGACGGGGCGGCGGCCGGGCCGGCCGCCGGGGGTCACTCGCGGATGCCCACGCCGAGCGCCGCGAGCTTCTCGCGGATCTCGTCGACCGACTTCGAGCCGAAGTTCCGGATCTCGAGCAGCTCCTGCTCGGTCCGGTCCATCAGCTCGCCGACCGTGGCGATGCCCTCGCGCTTCAGGCAGTTGTAGGTCCGGACGGTGAGGTCGAGGTCCTCGACGGTGGTCTCGCGGATCGGGTCGCCGCCGAGCGAGGACAGGACCTCCTCGGGGTTGATCACGATGCCGCCGGGGCCGGTCTCGTCGTAGGTCGCGAACTGCTCGAACAGCGCCCGCAGGGTGGAGCCGGCCGAGGCCAGCGCCTGGGCGGGGTTGACCGAGCCGTCGGTCTCGACGTCGAGGACGAGCCGGTCGTAGTTCGTCATCTGCGCGACACGGGTCGACTCGACGCGGTACGCGACGCGGCGGACCGGGCTGAACACCGAGTCCACGGCGATGACGCCGATGGCGTCCTCGGAGCGCTTGTTCCCGTCGGCGGTCCGATAGCCACGGCCCCGCTCGACGGTCAGGTACAGCTCGAGGTGCCCGTCGGCGTTCAGGGTGGCGAGGACGAGGTCCTCGTTCACGATCTCGACCTGGGTCGGCGCGTAGATGTTCTCGGCCGTCAGCACGCCCGGTCCGTCACCGCCGAGGAAGATCTCGACCGGCTCGTCGGAGGTCGACCGGACCACCAGCTCCTTGATGTTCAGGATGATGTCGGTCACGTCCTCCTTCACGCCCTCGATCGCCGAGAACTCGTGGAGGACCGAGCCGCCGTCGGCCGCGCGGGCCGAGGTGAACCGGATGCGGGTCACCGCGGCGCCCGGGACGGAGGAGAGCAGCGTGCGGCGCAGCGCGTTGCCCAGCGTGTAGCCGAAGCCGGGGTCGAGCGGCTCGACCGTGAACCGCGACTTGACGCCGTCCTCCAGCGTCTCCTCGGTCAGGGTCGGGCGGTAGGAGACGAACGGGGAGCCGCTCTCGGGCTCCTCCAGGAACGCCGCCTCGTCGTCGTAGAAGCCGAACTCGGACATCTCTTCTCCTCGTGCCGGCGGGGACGTCCCCCCGCCACGCGCCGCCCTCGATCCCGGGGCCATCGGCGGCACGTCCTCGGTCGCCACCGTCGGGGTCCCGGGCCCGGCGATGGGCCGCGGGCGGGCGCCCGCGGCGGTGGTCAGGTCACTTCGAGTACAGCTCGACGATCATCTGCTCGGTGACCGGCGCGTCGATCTGGCTGCGCACCGGCAGGTCGAGCACGGTCACGCGGTGCGCCGAGGCGTCGCTCTGGAGCCAGCCCGGCACGTCCCGCTGCCCGAACACCTGCAGCGACCCGATCACGGCCTGCGACTCGCGGTGGCCCTCACGGACCTCCACGACGTCGCCCGGCTTGACGCGGTACGACGGGATGTTCGTCGTGCGGCCGTTCACGGTGACGTGGCGGTGGCTGACCATCTGGCGCGACTCGGCCCGCGAGCGGCCGAAGCCGCCGCGGTACAGGACGTTGTCCAGACGCAGCTCGAGCAGGATCAGCAGGTTGTCGCCGGTGCGGCCGGGGCGGCGCGAGGCCTCCTCGTAGTACCGACGGAACTGCTTCTCGAGCACGCCGTAGAAGTAGCGGGCCTTCTGCTTCTCGCGGAGCTGGAGCAGGTACTCCGACTCCTTGATGCGCCCGCGGCCGTGCTGGCCCGGCGGGTAGGGCCGCTTCTCGAAGCTCTTGTCGTTGCCCTTGAGGTCCACGCCGAGTCGGCGGGACCGCTTGGTCATCGGGCCGGTGTAACGGGCCATGGTCGTCTCGCTCCTCGGTCCCGGGTCAGGTGCGGCGCCGCTTGGGCGGGCGGCAGCCGTTGTGCGGGACCGGCGTGACGTCCCGGATGGAGAGCACCTCGATGCCCATCGCCGCGAAGGTCCGGATCGCGGTCTCGCGACCGGCCCCCGGACCCTTGACGAGCACGTCGACCTTGCGGACGCCGTTCTCGATCGCGGCCTTCGTCGCCGCCTCGGCGGCGAGCTGGGCGGCGAACGGCGTCGACTTCCGCGAGCCCTTGAAGCCCGCGTTGCCGCCCGTCGACCACGACAGCACGTTGCCCTGGAGGTCGGTGAAGGTCACGATGGTGTTGTTGAACGAGGACTTCACGTGCGCCTGCGCGTGCAGGACGTTCTTCCGCTCGCGCTTCCGCTGTCGCTTCTGTGCCATCGCCGACTCCTCAGCTCTTCCGGGTCGGCTTACGGATGCCGCCCACGGCCCGGCGCGGACCCTTGCGGGTGCGCGCGTTGGTGTGCGTCCGCTGGCCGCGGACGGGGAGCCCGAGACGGTGACGGATGCCCTGGTAGGACCCGATCTCCATCTTGCGCTTGATGTTCTCGGCGACCTCGCGGCGCAGGTCCCCCTCGAGGCGGAACGTCCCCTCGAGGTAGGACCGCAGCCGCTGGACCTCGTCGTCGCCGAGGTCGCGGACGCGGGTGGACGCGTCGACGCCGGTCTCGGCGAGCGCCTGACGGGCCCGGGTCGGGCCGACGCCGTAGATGTAGGTGAGCGCGATCACCACGCGCTTGTCGCGCGGGATGTCGACGCCTGCGATGCGTGCCATGCCGACCCTCCTCAGCCCTGCCGCTGGCGGTGACGCGCGTTCGTGCAGATGACGCGCACCACGCCGCGACGGCGGATGACCCGGCAGTTGTCACACATCCGCTTCACGGATGCCCTGACCTTCACGTGCGGTTCCTCTCTCGGCGGTCGCCGGTGTGTCCCACCGGCGCGGACCGGGGCTGCCACCCGCGGTCCGGGGCCCCCACGCGGGCGCGCGGGCCGGCCGTGTCGGCGTCGCGCGGTCGCGCGCGCCGGATGCGGCGCCGGTGGCCCGGCGCGTTGTGCCGCGCGGTCGCGGGGTCCGGGGCCCCGGCAGGGGGCCGCGGCGCGCCGCGCGGTTGGTGCGGACTACTTGTAGCGGTAGGTGATCCGACCCCGTTCGAGGTCGTAGGGCGAGAGCTCGACCACCACCTTGTCGCCGGGGAGGATCCGGATGTAGTGCTGCCGCATCTTCCCGCTGATGTGGGCCAGGACGCTGTGGCCGTTGTCGAGGTCGACGCGGAACTGGGTGTTGGGCAGTGCCTCGCGCACCGTGCCCTCCACCTGGATCGCGTCCTCCTTGCCTGCCACCGTGCCTCCGTGCCGGACCGGCCGGGGCCGGTGCGAGGGTCGGACCGGGCGCAGCCGAGGACGGCGGACGACCGGGGGCCGACGAACGAGCGCCCTGTCGCGCGGGCCACCGCGCAGCAGGGCGTGGACGGAAGGCTACCGGCTCGGGGGGCGGGCCGGCAACCCGGCCCGGGGCCGCCCGGCCACCACCGGAGCGCCGGGATCCGTCAGGCGGCGACGGGATCCGGCCGGGCCGGCTCGTCGTCCCGGGCGGTCAGGACCCACGGCCCCTCGGGGGTGATCGCGATCGTGTGCTCCCAGTGGGCGGAGGGGGCCCCGTCCGCCGTCACGACCGTCCAGCCGTCCTCCAGGGTCAGCGTCTCGGCCGTCCCGAGGTTGAACATCGGCTCGATGGCGATGACGAGCCCCTCGGCCAGCCGCAGGCCCTTCCCGGCCCGGCCGTAGTTCGGGACCGACGGGGCCTCGTGGAGGTCCCGGCCGACCCCGTGGCCGACGTACTCCCGGACGAGGCCGTAGCCGTGGAGGTCGGCCAGCTCCTGCACGGCCGCCCCGATGTCCCCGAGGCGGTTGTCGATCCGCGCGGCGTCGATCCCCCGCCACAGCGCCTCGCGGGTCGTGCGGACGAGGTCACGGACCTCGGGCGACGCGGCGTCCTCGCCGCCGACGATGAGGGTCATCGCCGAGTCCCCGTGGAACCCCTCGACGATGGCGCCGCAGTCGACCGAGATGACCGCGCCCTCCTCGAGGACGACGTCGGCCGACGGGATGCCGTGGACGATCTCGTGGTCGCGGGAGGTGCAGAGGGTCGCCGGGAACCCGCGGTAGCCCTTGAACGACGGCACGGCCCCCGCCCCGACGATGACCTCCTCGGCGATGCGGTCGAGGTCCAGCGTGGTCATCCCCGGCCGGAGCCGGTCGCGGACCGCCTCGTTCGCCCGGGCGACGACGGCACCGGCGCGGGCCATCGACGCCAGCTCGGCCCCCGACTTGCGGATGATCACGAGGCCGGACCCGGGTCGTGCGCCGCGAGGGCGGCGAGGGCCCGGTCGGTGACCTCGTCGACGGTCCCCGTCGCCTGGACATCGCGGAGCAGTCCCCGCTCCCAGTAGAACCGCTCGAGCGGCTCGGTCTGGGTTCGGTAGACCTCGAGACGGTTCACGACGACGTCGTCGCGGTCGTCGTCGCGCTGGACGAGCGCGCCGCCGCAGTCGTCGCAGGCGCCCTCGGTCGCCGGCGGCCGGTGCTCGACGTGGAAGACGCGGCCGCACTCGCCGCAGGTCCGACGTCCGGTCAGGCGGCCGACCAGCTCGTCGCGGTCGACGACCATCCGCAGCACGACGTCGATCGGCGTGCCGCGGCCGTCGACCAGCTCCTCCAGGGCCCGGGCCTGCGGGACCGTCCGCGGGAAGCCGTCGAGGAGGAAGCCGGAGACCGCGTCGGGCTCGTCCAGCCGCCCGCCGACCATGCCGACGATGACGTCGTCCGGGACGAGTTCACCGGCGTCCATGTACCGCTTCGCGGTCGCGCCGAGCTCGGTGCCCTCGCGGACGTTCGCGCGGAGGATGTCACCGGTCGAGATGTGCGGGACCGCGCGGGCCGCGACGATGCGCTCCGCCTGGGTGCCCTTGCCGGCACCCGGGGGTCCGAGGAGGACGATCCGCACGGCCCCGCCTCCCTTCAGCCGATGAAGCCCTCGTAGTTCCGCTGGAGCAGCTGGCTCTCGACCTGCTGCGCGGTCTGGAGGGCGACGCCGACCATGATCAGCAGGCTGACGCCGCCCAGCGGGAACGCCTGGATGTTCGCGACCGCGAGGAGCACGAACGGCAGCACCGCCACGGCCGCGAGGTACAGCGATCCCGGCAGGGTGATGCGCGTGAGCACGCGGTCGAGGAACTCGGCCGTCTGCCGGCCGGGCCGGATGCCGGGCACGAACCCGCCGTACCGCTGCATGTTGTCGGCGATCTCGACGGGGTTGAACGTGATCGCCGCGTAGAAGTACGCGAAGAACACGGTCAGGACCGCGAAGACGCCGATGAAGACGGGACTGGACGCGTCGCTGAGGTTCGCGTCCACCCACTGCTGGACCGACGCGCTGCCCGAGAGCGAGGCCCCGAGCGCCGGCAGGTACAGCAGCGACGAGGCGAAGATGACCGGGATGACCCCGGACTGGTTCACCTTCAGCGGGATGTACGTCGACTGCCCGCCGACCGTCCGGCGGCCGACCTGCCGTCGGGCGTACTGGACGGGGATGCGGCGCTGGCCCATCTCCATGAAGACGACGGCGACGGTGAGCAGGACGCCCATGCCGAGCACACCGACGACCCAGCCCCAGCCGTTCGAGACCCGGACGATCTGGAGCTGCGACGGGAACTGGCTGATGATCGAGACGTAGATCAGCAGCGACATCCCGTTCCCGACCCCACGGGCCGTGATCAGCTCCCCGAGCCACATGATCACGGCGGTGCCGGCGGTCAGGGTCATCACCGCGACGATGACGGTCGCGGTCCCGGCCCCCGGCATCACGTCGACGCCGTTGAAGGCGGCGCCGTTCCGGGCCAGCGCGACCAGGGTCGAGGACTGGATCAGGGCCAGGGCGATGGCCGAGTACCGCGTGTACTGCGTGATGCGCCGGCGCCCCTGCTCGCCCTCGCGGGAGAGCTCCTCGAGCCGCGGGATCACGACCGTGAGCAGCTGGATCACGATGCTGGCCGTGATGTACGGCATCACGCCGAGGGCGAACACCGCCATCTGCTGCAGCGCACCGCCGGCGAAGACGTTGATGATGCCGACGATGTTCGCCGCCGCCGCGCCGGCCGTCGCGTCCCGGAGGATGTCGATGTCGACGCCGGGGACCGGGATCCAGGCCCCGACCCGGTACGCGACGATCATCGCGAACGTGAACAGCATCTTGCGGCGCAGCTCCGGCACGCGGGCCGCGTTCGCGAACGCTCTGAGCATCGCCGCCTCGCTCGGGACCGGGGACCGCCGCTGGCCGGAGGCGCCGTCCCGTGCCCCCGCGGGGCGCCGGGACGACGGTACCGGTTCAGCGGACGGTGCCGCCGGCCGCCTCGATCTTGGTCCGCGCCGTCGCGCTGACCGCCTCGACCTCGACCGTCAGCGCCTTCGTGAGCTCGCCGTGGCCGAGGACCTTCACCGGACGTCCGCGCTTCACGAGGCCGCGCTCGCGGAGGAGCGCGGTCGTGACCTCGTCTCCGGCGGTGAACGCCTCGTCGAGGCGGCTGAGGTTGATGACGGCCGAGACGACCTTGTCGGGGTTCTTGAACCCGCGCCGCTTCGGCTGGCGCCGGATCAGCGGCATCTGCCCGCCCTCGAACCCGGCGGGCACGTTGCCGCGCGCGCCGGTGCCCTTGGTGCCGCGGCCGGCCGTCTTCCCGCCCTTGCCGGCGTCGCCCCGCCCGACGCGCTTGCGTCGGTGGGTGGCGCCCGCGGCGGGCTTCAGGTGGTGGAGCCTCGTCGTCACGGTCAGCCCTTCCCGCCCGTGGCCTTCTTGGTGGCCTTCTTGGTGGCCTTCTTCGCCGGCGCCTTCTTCGCGGCCGGCGCCTTCTTCGTCGCGGTCGCCTTCTTCGCCGGCGCCTTCTTCGCGGCCGGCGCCTTCTTCGCGGCCGGCGCCTTCTTCGCGGCGGTCGCCTTCTTCACGGCCGGCGCCTTCTTCGCGGCCGGCGCCGCCTCGGCGGGCGCCGCCGCCGGCGCGGCCGTGGACGTCGCGGCGACCGCGGCCGTCGTCTCGACGGCGACGAGGTGCGCGACGCGCCGGACCATGCCCCGGACGTCCGGCGAGTCCGGCCGGACGACGCTGTGGCGGATGCGGCGCAGTCCGAGCGACCGGACCGTCGCGCGCTGCGCGTCGGTCCCGCCGATCACGGACCGGACCTGGGTGATGCGGAGCATGCCGGACATCAGCGACCCCCGGCGAGCGTCTCGAGCATCGCCCGCGGCGCCACGTCCTCGACGGCCTTGTCACGGAGCGCCGCGACCTGCTTCGCGGAGCGGAGGTCCTTCAGCCCGGCGATCGTGGCGTGCACGACGTTGATCGGGTTCGAGGTCCCGAGCGACTTCGCGAGCAGGTCGGCGATGCCGGCCGCCTCCACGACGGCCCGGACGGGACCGCCGGCGATGACCCCGGTACCCGGCGAGGCAGGACGCAGCATCACGCGCCCGGCGCCGGCCCGACCCTGGACCGGGTGGACGATCGTCGAGCCGACCATCGGGACGGTGAAGAAGTTCTTCTTCGCCTCCTCGACGCCCTTCTGGATGGCCGACTGGACCTCGCGGGCCTTGCCGAGCCCGACGCCGACCGTGCCCTTGCCGTCACCGACGACGACGAGGGCCGTGAACTGGAAGCGGCGTCCGCCCTTCACGACCTTCGCGACACGGTTGACGGCGACGACGCGCTCGTCGTACTGCTCGCGCTCCTGCTCGCGACCGCGGCCACGGCGGTCGCCGGGCCCACGCCCGCGGCCGGGGCCGCCGCCTCGCTGGTTCGCTGCCATGTGATCGCTCCTCGTGCCGTCAGAAGGTCAGTCCGGCCTCGCGCGCACCCTCGGCGAGGGACGCGACGCGGCCGGCGTAGCGGTTACCACCGCGGTCGAACACGCAGGCGGTGACGCCCGCGGCCACCGCGCGCTCCCCGAGGAGCGCCCCGACCCGGCGGGCGACGGCGGTCTTCCCGCCCTCGCCGTCGGTCGGGACGCCGGCCTCGCGCGACGACGCGGCGGCGACGGTGTGCCCGCGCCGGTCGTCGATCAGCTGCGCGTAGATGTGCGCGTTGCTGCGGTACACGGAGAGGCGCGGTCGCTCCGCGGTGCCCGTGATGCGGCGCCGCAGGGAGACGTGGCGCCGCCGACGGGCGGCCCGCTTCTCGGTCGTGTGCATCGGAGTCCTCCTGGCGGGGGGTGAGCCCCGCGACGTCAGCGGCCCGCGGCCTTGCCCGCCTTGCGCTTGACGACCTCGTCCTCGTACCGGATGCCCTTGCCCTTGTACGGCTCGGGGGGTCGGACGCGCCGGATGTCCGCCGCGACCTGCCCGACGAGCGCCTTGTCGATGCCCGAGACGACGATCCGCGTCGGCGCCGGGACCTCGAACGAGATGCCCTCCAGGGCGGCGATGCGGACCGGGTGCGAGAACCCGACCTGGAGCTCGAGGTCACGACCCTTCAGCGCCGCGCGGTACCCGACGCCGACCATGTCGAGCGTGATGGTGTAGCCGTCCGTGACGCCGGTGACCATGTTCGCGATGAGCGACCGGACCAGGCCGTGACGCGACCGCTCGCGCGGCGAGTCACCGGCCCGCTCGACGACGAGCTGCTCGCCGTCCGCACGGATCGAGACGCCCGAGGGCATCGTGGCCTCGAGCTGGCCCTTGGGCCCCTTGACACGGACGTGGAGACCGTCGATGGCGGTCTCGACGCCCGAGGGGACCGGGACGGGGTTCCTACCGATGCGCGACATGGCTACCTCGTCACCACACGTAGGCGACGAGCTCGCCGCCGAGGCCGCGCTTCCGCGCGGTCCGGTCGGTGACGAGCCCCTCGTTGGTGGACAGGATGGCGACGCCGAGGCCCCCCAGCACGCGGGGGATCTCGGTCCGCTTGACGTAGACGCGCAGCCCGGGCTTCGAGATGCGGCGCAGGCCCGCGATGACGCGCTCGCGGTTCGGGCCGTACTTCAGGCGCATGGTCAGGGTGGCCTGGGGCTCGGTCGGCTCCACCGACCACCCCGCGATGTAGCCCTCGTCCGCGAGGACGGCGGCGATGGCCGCCTTCATCCGGGACGACGGCATCGTCACCGTGTCGTGGTACGCGAGCGACGCGTTGCGGACACGCGTGAGCATGTCGGCGACGGGGTCGGTCATCGTCATCGGTCTGGCTCCATCGGGGTTGCGGGGCCCTGCCCCGTACTTCCCTTCGAGGTCGGTGGTGCGGTCGTGGCCGGCACCCGGGCGGGCGCCGGGGTGCGGCTACCAGCTGGCCTTCTGGACGCCCGGCAGCTCGCCGGCGTGGGCCATCTCGCGCAGGCAGATCCGGCAGAGGCGGAACCGCTGGTAGACCGACCGGGGTCGGCCGCAGCGCTGGCACCGCGTGTACTCGCGGACCTTGAACCGCGAGCCGCGCTTCTGGGCCGCGATCTTGGACTTCTTCGCCATGTCAGGCCTCCTGGCTGCGGACGAACGGGAACCCGAACGCGTCGAGGAGCGCGCGGGCCTGCTCGTCGGTGGTCGCCGTGGTGACGATCGTGACGTCCATGCCCCGGACGGCGTCGACCTGGTCGTACCGGACCTCGGGGAACACCAGCTGCTCCGTGAGGCCGAACGTGTAGTTCCCCGCGCCGTCGAACGACCGCGGGTTCATGCCGCGGAAGTCGCGGATGCGCGGGAGCGCGACCGTGATGACGCGGTCGAGGAACTCCCACATCCGGTCGCCGCGGAGCGTGACCTTGATCCCGATCGGCATGCCCTCGCGCAGCTTGAAGGCCGCGATGGACTTCCGGGCGCGGTTCACGCGGGGCTTCTGCCCGGTGATGGCGGCCAGGTCCCGCATCGCGCCGTCCAGCGCCTTCGAGTCGGTGATCGTCTCGCCGAGGCCGACGTTCACGACGATCTTCTCGAAGCGGGGCGTCTGCATCACGTTCGCGAGCCCGAGCTGGGTGCGCAGCGCCGGCGCCACCTCGTCGAGGTAGCGGCGCTTGAGGCGCGGCACGGGCCGTGCGGCGGTCGCGGTGCTCATCGTGGGGTCCTGGGGTCGCGGTTCGGGCGGCTCAGAAGGTCGCGCTGCAGCGCTTGCAGACGCGGGACTTGCTGCGGCGGTCGCCCTCGGTCTCGTAGGCGAAGCCGACGCGGGTCGCCTCGCCGCAGGACGGGCAGACCGGCATGACGTTGCTGAGGTGGACGGGGGCCTCCATCTCGACGATGCCGCCCTCGTCCACGCCCGACGCCGTCTGGCGGGGACGCTGGTGCTTCTTGACGCGGTTGACGCCCTCGACGAGGACGCGGTCGCGGCCCCGGAGGACGCGGACGACGCGACCGGAGCGGCCGCGGTCCTTCCCCGCGATGACCTTGACCTCGTCGTCCTTGCGGATCCGCTCCATCACAGCACCTCCGGTGCCAGCGAGATGATGCGCATGAACTTCGCGTCCCGGAGCTCGCGGGCGACGGGACCGAAGATGCGGGTCCCCCGCGGCGTGCCGTCGGGGCGGATGATCACGCAGGCGTTGTCGTCGAACCGGATGTACGAGCCGTCCGGACGGCGGCGCTCCTTGGTGGTCCGGACGACGACGCACCGGACGACCTCGCCCTTCTTGACGTTGGCCGAGGGGATCGCCTGCTTCACGGTGCCGATGAAGACGTCACCGAGCGACGCGTACCGGCGGTTGGACCCGCCGAGCACGCGGATGCAGAGCACCTCGCGCGCGCCCGAGTTGTCGGCCACGCCGAGCCGCGATTCGGTCTGGATCATCGGTCCCTCTCCGTCCCCGTGGGGCGGTCGGTGGTGCGGGTCAGACGGCGCGCTCGACGACCTCGACGAGGCGCCAGCGCTTCAGCTTGGACATCGGCCGCGTCTCGGCGATGCGGACCGTGTCCCCGACCTTGGCGTCGTTCACCTCGTCGTGGGCGTGGTACCGCTTCGAGACCCGGATGGTCTTGCCGTACAGGCGGTGGGTCGTCGTGCGGTCGACGCGGACGATGATGGTCTTGTCCTGGACGTCGGACACCACCACGCCCTGCCGCTCCTTGCGGACCCCGCGCTCGTCGGATGCCGTCATGGTCAGACCCTCCCGCGCGCGGCGGCGATCTCGCGCTCGCGCATCACCGTCAGGACCCGCGCGATGTCGCGCCGGACGCGGCTCAGGCGTCGCGGGTCGTCCAGCTGGCCGGTCACGGCCTGGAAGCGGAGGTTGAACAGCTCCTCCTTCGCCTCGGCGTAGCGCTGGCGCAGCTCGTCGTCCGGGAGCTCCCGGAGCTCGGTCGCGGTCATCTCAGGCGTCCTCCCGACTCACGAACCTGGTGCCGACCGGCAGCTTGTGGGCCGCCTTCCGCAGCGCCTCGCGGGCGAGCTCGGGCGGGACGCCGCCGATCTCGAACATGACGCGCCCCGGCTTCACCGCCGCGACCCAGTGGTCCGGCGCACCCTTCCCGGACCCCATCCGGGTCTCGAGCGGCTTCCGGGTGATGGAGCGGTCCGGGAAGATCGTGATCCGGATCTTCCCGCCGCGCTTCACCGCACGGGTCATGGCGATACGGGCGGCCTCGATCTGCCGCGCCGTGATCCAGCCCGGCGTCGTCGCCATCAGGCCGAAGTCGCCGACGTGCACCTCGGTGTGCCCCGTCGAGAGGCCCTTGAGGGGCCGCGGACGGTGCTGCTTGCGGTGCCGGACGCGCTTGGGGGACAGCATCAGGCCTCACCCCCCGGACGCTCCTCGGCGGGGGCGTCGGTGGGCGCCTCGGCGGACTCGGTGGCCTCGGAGGCCTCCGGCGCCGCGTCGGCCGCGGGGGCCTCGGCGACGACCTCGACCGCCTCGCCCGCGGCGGCCGGCTCGACCGGCGCCTCGACCTGGGGCTCGGCGGGCGTCTCGGCCGGGGCCTCCGCGGGCGCCTCGCCGGCCGCGGCCTCGGCGGCCGGGCGGGCCGGACGGGTCCCGACACCGGTGACGCGCTTCGCGACCGTGGCGGCCTTCCGGGTCGCCTTGCGGCGCGGCCGGTCGTCGACCGGACGGCCCTCGGCCAGGGCACGGGCGCGGTCCATGGCGCGCTGCGCCTCGGCCTCCTCGCCCGACCCGATCATGTCCCCGGTGTAGATCCAGACCTTCACGCCGATGCGGCCGTAGGTCGTGCGGGCCTCGTCGAAGCCGTAGTCGACCTTCGCCCGCAGCGTGTGCAGCGGGACGCGGCCCTCGCGGTACCACTCGGACCGGCTCATCTCGGAGCCGCCGAGGCGGCCACCGACCTGGATCCGGATGCCCTTCGCGCCGGCCTTCTGGGCCGTCTGGACCGCGCGGCGCATGGCCCGGCGGAACGAGACGCGGCCGCGGAGCTGCTCGGCGACGTTGTACGCGATGACCTGGGCGTCGAGGTCGGGGTTCTTGACCTCGTGGATGTCCAGCTTGACCTTGTGCCCGACGAGCTTCTCGAGGCTCTCGCGGATCAGGTCGGCCTCGGTCCCGCGCCGCCCGATGACGATGCCGGGCCGGGCCGCCAGCAGCGCGACCTCCGTCTTGTCCCGGGTCCGCGTGATGTCGATGCGGCTGACGCCGGCGTGACGGACGCGCTCACGCAGGTACGACCGGATGCGGGCGTCCTCGTGGACGTAGTCCGCGTAGGAGCGCCGGTCGGCGATCCACCGCGACGTCCACTCGGTGGTGACGCCGAGCCGGAAGCCGTTCGGGTTGACCTTCTGCCCCATCTCAGCGCTCCTCGGCCGGCGCGACCACCACGGTGATGTGGCTGGTGCGCTTGCGGATGCGGTAGGCGCGGCCCTGCGCGCGCGGACGGAACCGCTTCATGGTCGGTCCCTCGTCGGCGTACGCGTTGGCCACGACGAGCTCCTCCGGGTCGTACCCGTCGTTGTTCTCGGCGTTGGCGACCGCGGAGCCCAGCACCTTCAGGATCGGCTCGGCGACGGCCTTGCCGGAGAGGCGGAGGATGGTCGCGGCCTCGGCGACGGGCCGACCGACGATCAGCGGCGTCAGCTGCCGGATCTTCGAGGCGCTGACGTGCACGTGCTTCGCGGTCGCGCGGACCTGGACGGCGTCGGTGCTCATCGACGGCCCTTCTGCGCCTGCTTCTCACCGGCGCCGCCCCACTTGATGGACCGCGTCGGCGCGAACTCGCCGAGCTTGTGCCCGACCATCGACTCCGAGATGAACACCGGGACGTGCTGGCGGCCGTCGTGCACGGCGATCGTGTGCCCGACCATCTCCGGGAAGATGGTGGAGCGGCGCGACCACGTGCGGATGACCCGCTTGTCGTTGCGGGCGTTCTGGTCGTCCACCTTCTTCATGAGGTGGTCGTCGACGAACGGACCCTTCTTCAGACTGCGGGGCATCAGCGGCTCCGGTTCCGGCCACGGCGACGGATGATCGCCCTGTTCGAGGCCTTCTTCTTGCTGCGCGTGCGGCGCTCGGGGTTGCCCCACGGGTCGACCGGGTGACGGCCGCCCGACGAGCGACCCTCACCACCACCGAGCGGGTGGTCGACCGGGTTCATCACGACACCGCGGGACTGCGGACGGCGTCCGGCCCACCGCGAGCGGCCGGCCTTCCCGAGCTTGATGAGCTCGTGCTCCTCGTTCCCGACCGAGCCGACCGTGGCGCGGCACCGCGCGTCGACCAGCCGGATCTCGCCGGAGGGGAGGCGGAGCGCCGCCGTCGCGCCCTCCTTCGCGAGGAGCTGGATGGCGGTCCCGGCGGAGCGACCCATCTTCGCCCCGCCACCGGGCCGGAGCTCGACGGCGTGGACGACGGTCCCGACCGGGATGTTCGCCAGGGGCAGGGCGTTGCCGGGCTTGATGTCGGCCTCGGAGCCGGACTCGACCAGCTGCCCGACCCGGAGGTTCCGCGGGGCCAGGATGTACCGCTTCTCGCCGTCGTGGTAGTGCAGCAGCGCGATGCGCGACGAGCGGTTCGGGTCGTACTCGACCGCCGCCACGGTCGCGGGGACGCCGTCCTTGTTCCGCCGGAAGTCGACGATGCGGTAGCGGCGCTTGTGGCCACCGCCGCGGTGCCGGCTGGTGATGCGGCCGTAGGCGTTGCGACCCGCCCGCGAGCGGCCGGGGGCCAGCAGCGACTTCTCGGGACGCGAACGCGTCACCGCCTCGAAGTCGCTGACCGAGGCCCCCCGCCGCGAGGCGGTGGTCGGTCGGTACTTGCGGATGCCCATCGTCGGTCTCCGGTGGCCGGTCAGATGCCGGCGTCGAACAGCTCGATGCGGTCGCCCGGCGCGACCGTCACGATCGCGCGCTTGGTGTCCGGACGCTTCCCCACCTGGAGGCCGCGCCGCTTCACCTTGCCACGCCGGTTCAGCGTGTTCACCGACAGCACGCGGACGGCGAAGATCGCCTCGACGGCCTGGCGGATCTGCGTCTTGTTCGCCCGTGGGTCGACGACGAACGTGTACTTGTTCTCCGAGATCATCTCGTAGGACTTCTCCGAGATGACGGGGCGGAGGATGACGTCGCGGTGGTCCCTCATCAGGCGCCCTCCCCCGCGTCCACGACCTCGACCTCGGCGTCCCCCGAGCGGCGGCCGGTCCCGATCAGCTCGATCGCGGCCCGCTCGATGAGGACGACGTCGCTGGTCAGGACGTCACGGGTGTTCAGCTGGTCGACGAGCAGGGTGTGCACGTCGCCGAGGTTCCGGACCGAGAGCACCGCGGTCGCGTCGAAGTCGGCGAGCACGAGCAGGACCCGGCCCTCGGCGCCGAGGGCCGAGAGGGCCGCCACGGCGTCCTTGGTCCGGGGGGCCGCGAACGTGAAGCGGTCGACGACGGTGATGCGCTCGGCGAGGAGCCGGTCGGCCAGCGCCGAGCGCAGCGCGCCGCGCCGCATCCGCTTGTTGACGCGCTGCCGCCAGTCGCTGGGGGTCCGGCCGTGCGCCACGCCGCCGCCGACCCACTGCGGGGAACGCGTCGAGCCCTGACGGGCGCGGCCGGTCCCCTTCTGCTTCCACGGCTTGCGGCCGCCGCCCCGGACCTCGGCGCGGGTCCGGGTCCGGTGCGTGCCCTGGCGGGCCGCGGCGAGCTGGGCGGTGACGACCTGGTGCATGACGGGGATGTTGACCTCGCCACCGAACCACTCGGCGGGGAGGTCGACGGTGCCGACCTTCTTCCCGGCGACGTCACGGACGTCGACGGTGGCGGCGACCTCGGTCCCGGAGCGGGTGGCCATCAGGCCTCACCTCCCTGCGACGCGACGGCCGGGGCCTTGACGGCGTCCCGGACCAGGACGACCGAGCCGTCGGCGCCGGGGACGGCCCCGCGGATCAGGATCAGGTCGTTCTCGGCGTCGACGTCGACGACCTCGAGGTTCTGGACGGTGACGCGCTCGCCGCCCATGCGACCCGCCATCCGGGTCCCGCGGAAGGTCCGGCCCGGGGTGGAGCAGGCGCCGACGGAGCCGGGGTGGCGGTTCTTCTTCTTGACGCCGTGGCCGTCGCCCATGCCGCCGAAGTTGTGGCGCTTCATGACGCCGGCGTACCCCTTGCCCTTGCTGGTGCCGGTGACGTCGACGAGCTGGCCGCGATCGAAGGTCGTGACGGCGACCGTCGCGCCCTGCTCGGGCAGGCCGTCCTCGTCGGCGAACCGGACCTCGGCCAGACGGCGGGCCGAGGCGACCCCGGCCTTGGCGAGGTGCCCCGCCAGCGGCCGCGTGACGTGCTTCCGGGTCCCGTAGGCCAGCTGGACGGCCGTGTAGCCGTCCGTCCCGACGCGCTTGACCTGGGTCACCGTGTTGGGCGACGCGTGCACGACCGTGACCGGGACGATGCGGCCCTCGTCGTCGAAGACCTGCGTCATCCCGAGCTTGGTGCCGAGGATGCCCCTCGTGCCCATGTCGTCGTCCTCCTGCGGATGCTGCGGCGGGTGGTGGTCAGGCGCCGATGACGATGTCGACGCCGGCCGGGAGGCTGAGGCCCCGCAGCTTGTCGACGGTGCTGGCGGTCGGGAGGTGGATGTCGATGAGGCGCTTGTGCGTCCGCATCTCGAAGTGCTCCCGCGAGTCCTTGTGCTTGTGCGGCGACCGGATGACGCACCAGACGTTCCGCTCGGTCGGGAGCGGGACGGGACCGACGACGTGCGCGCCGGTCGACGTCACGGTGTCGACGATCTCCCGCGCGGAGCGGTCGAGGACCTCGTGGTCGTACGACTTGAGGCGGATGCGGATCCTGGCGTCGGCCATCGGGGTCCCTCGCGGCGCTCGGTGGTGCGGTCGGTGGTGCGGCGTGCGGTGCTGGGCGGTGCTCGTGCGGTCCGGCCCGCCGGCCCCGGTCCGGGCCCCGAGGGACCCGGACCGGGGACCGGTCAGGCGAGGATCTTGGTGACGCGACCGGCGCCGACGGTGCGGCCGCCCTCGCGGATGGCGAACTGCAGGCCCTCGTCCATGGCGATGGGCTGGATCAGCTCGACCGTCATCTCGGTGTTGTCGCCCGGCATGACCATCTCCACGCCGTCCGGCAGCGTGACCGAGCCGGTCACGTCCGTGGTGCGGAAGTAGAACTGCGGGCGGTAGTTGTTGAAGAACGGCGTGTGGCGGCCGCCCTCGTCCTTCGAGAGCACGTACACCTGCGCCTGGAACTTCGTGTGCGGGGTGATCGAGCCCGGGGCCGAGAGGACCTGACCGCGCTCGACGTCCTCCTTCTTGGTGCCGCGGAGGAGCACGCCGACGTTGTCACCGGCCTGCGCGTCCTCGAGCAGCTTCCGGAACATCTCGACGCCCGTGACGGTGGTCGAGGCGGTGTCGGTCAGGCCGACGATCTCGACGGTGTCGCCGACCGAGACCTTGCCCTGCTCGATGCGGCCCGTGACGACCGTCCCGCGGCCGGTGATCGAGAAGACGTCCTCGATCGGCATCAGGAACGGCTTGTCGAGGTCCCGCTCCGGCTGGTCGAAGAACGAGTCGACCGCACCCATGAGCTCCATGACCTGCGCGCCGGCGGCGTCGTCGCCCTCGAGGGCCTTCAGCGCCGAGACGCGGACGATCGGGGTGTCGTCGCCCGGGAACTCGTACTTGTCGAGCAGCTCCCGGACCTCCATCTCGACCAGCTCGAGGAGCTCCGGGTCGTCGACCATGTCGACCTTGTTCAGGGCGACGACGAGCTTCGGGACGCCGACCTGGCGGGCGAGCAGGACGTGCTCGCGCGTCTGGGGCATCGGGCCGTCCGCGGCCGAGACCACGAGGATGGCGCCGTCCATCTGCGCCGCGCCCGTGATCATGTTCTTGACGTAGTCGGCGTGGCCCGGGGCGTCGACGTGCGCGTAGTGGCGGGCGTCGGTCTCGTACTCCACGTGGGACACGTTGATCGTGATGCCGCGCTCACGCTCCTCGGGGGCGTTGTCGATCGCGTCGAACGCCATCGACTCGACACCCGGGTTCGCCTTGGCCAGCACCGTCGTGATGGCAGCGGTCAGCGTCGTCTTCCCGTGGTCGACGTGGCCGATCGTGCCGATGTTCATGTGCGGCTTGGTCCGCTCGAACTTGCCCTTCGCCATCCCTCAGTCCTCCTGTTGAACCGTCGCGCTGCCGCGACCTCTGGTCACTCGCCGCGCGACTTCGCGACGATCTCCTCCTGGATGCTGCCCGGTGCCGGCTCGTACGAGCCGAACTGCATCGTGTAGCTGGCACGACCCTGCGTCATCGACCGGACGTCGGTCGCGTACCCGAACATCTCCGACAGCGGGACGCGCGCCTTCACGACGGTCGCGTTCCCGCGCGCCTCGGAGCCCTGGATCAGCCCGCGACGGCCGGAGAGGTCGCCCATGACGTCGCCCATGTAGTCGTCGGGGGTGACGACCTCGACGTCCATGACCGGCTCGAGCAGCTGGACGCCGGCCTTCCGGGCGGCCTCCTTGATCGCCATCGAGCCGGCGATCTTGAAGGCCATCTCGGACGAGTCGACGTCGTGGTACGAGCCGTCGACGAGCCGGACCCGGAGGTCGACCATCGGGTACCCGGCGAGGACGCCGGACTCGAGGGCCTCCTTGATGCCGGCGTCGACCGAGGGGATGTACTCCTTCGGGATGACGCCGCCGACGACCTTGTTCTCGAAGACGTAGTGGGTGTCGTTGTCGAGCTCGAGCTCGGTCCGGATCGCGTCGGTCAGCGGCTCGACGTCGATGACGACGTGCCCGTACTGGCCGCGACCACCGGTCTGGCGCGCGTACTTCATGTCGACGCCCGCGATCGGCTTCTTCACCATCTCGCGGTAGGCGACCTGCGGCCGGCCGACGTTCGCCTCGACCTTGAACTCGCGCATCAGCCGGTCGACGATGATCTCGAGGTGCAGCTCACCCATCCCGCCGATCAGCGTCTGGCCCGTCTCCTCGTCCGTGCGGACGCGGAAGGTCGGGTCCTCCTCGCTGAGCTTCTGGAGGGCGGTGGAGAGCTTCTCCTGGTCGGACTTGGTCTTCGGCTCGATGGCGATCGAGATGACCGGGTCGGGGAACTCCATCGACTCGAGGAGGACCGGGGCCTCCGCGGTCGTGATGGTGTCCCCCGTGGTGGTGCCCTTGAGGCCGACCAGGGCGACGATGTCACCGGTCCGCGCGCCCTCGAGCTCCTCGCGGCTGTTGGCGTGCATCTGGAGGATGCGGCCGACGCGCTGCTTCTCGCCCTTGGTGACGTTCAGCACCTGCGAGCCGGCGTCGAGCTGCCCCGAGTAGACGCGGGCGAAGGTGAGGGTCCCGACGTAGGGGTCGGTCATGACCTTGAAGGCCAGCGCCGAGAACGGCTGCGCGTCGTCCGGGAGCCGCTTGACCGGGTCGCCGGACTTGACGTCGGTGCCGTTGACGCCGCCGACGTCCAGCGGCGAGGGCAGGTAGTCGACGACCGCGTCGAGGAGCGTCTGGACGCCCTTGTTCTTGAACGCCGAGCCGCAGAGGACGGGGACGATCTCGCCGGTGATGGTCGCGGCGCGGAGCCCCCGCTTCATCTGCTCGACGCTGAGCTCGCCGGCGTCCAGGAACGCCTCGAGGAGCTCCTCGTCGGTCTCGGCGATGCGCTCCATCAGCTCGGCGCGGCGCGTGGCGGCCTCGGCCTCGAGCTCGGCCGGGACGGGACCGCGCTCGAAGGACGCGCCGAGGTCGTCGCCCTTCCAGACGACGCCCTCGTTCGCGACGAGGTCCACGATCCCCTCGAAGCCGTCCTCGGCGCCGATCGGCAGCTGGATCCGGACGGCCTTCGGCGAGAGGCGCTCGCTGATGGTGCCGAAGCAGTACTCGAAGGAGGCGCCCGTGCGGTCGAGCTTGTTCACGAAGCAGATGCGCGGGACGCCGTACTTGTCGGCCTGGCGCCACACGGTCTCGGACTGGGGCTCGACGCCGGCGACGCCGTCGAACACGGCCACGGCGCCGTCGAGCACGCGGAGCGACCGCTCGACCTCGACGGTGAAGTCGACGTGGCCGGGCGTGTCGATGATGTTGATGGTGGTGTCGCCCCAGGCGCAGGTCGTCGCGGCGGACGTGATGGTGATGCCGCGCTCCTGCTCCTGCTCCATCCAGTCCATCGTCGCGGTGCCCTCGTGCACCTCACCGATCTTGTACGTGCGGCCCGTGTAGTACAGGACGCGCTCGGTGGTCGTCGTCTTGCCCGCGTCGATGTGCGCCATGATGCCGATGTTGCGCAGGCGCTCGAGGGGGATCGTCCGCTTGGTGGCCATGTCGATGCTCCCTCAGCTCACCAGCGGTAGTGGGCGAAGGCGCGGTTCGCCTCGGCCATCTTGTGCGTGTCCTCGCGGCGCTTCACGGCCGCGCCGACGCCGTTCGAGGCGTCCATGATCTCGCCGGCGAGCCGCTCGCCCATCGTGTGCTCGCGGCGGATGCGCGCGTACCCGACCAGCCAGCGGAGGGCCAACGAGGTCGAGCGGGTCGGACGGACCTCGACGGGGACCTGGTAGGTCGCACCGCCGACGCGGCGGGACTTGACCTCGACCTGCGGACGGACGTTCTCGACCGCGCGCTTCAGCACGCTGATCGGGTCGCCGCCCTGGGTGCGGTTGCCGATGTTGGCCAGGGCGTCGTACACGATGCCCTCGGCCAGCGACCGCTTGCCGTCGCGGAGGATGCGCGCCGTCAGCTGCGTGACCAGCACCGACCCGTACTTCGGGTCGGGCCGGGTCGGGGTGCGGTCCGGGGAGCCCTTGCGCGGCACGTCAGCCCTCCTTCTTCACGCCGTAGCGCGAGCGCGCCTGCTTGCGGTCGCGGACCGCGGCGGCGTCGAGGGCCCCGCGCACGACCTTGTAACGGACGCCCGGCAGGTCCTTCACCCGGCCGCCGCGGACGAGCACGATCGAGTGCTCCTGGAGGTTGTGGCCCTCACCCGGGATGTACGCGGTGACCTCGGTGCCCGAGCTGAGGCGGACGCGGCAGACCTTCCGGAGGGCCGAGTTCGGCTTCTTCGGCGTGGTCGTGTAGACGCGCGTGCACACCCCGCGGCGCTGGGGCGAACCCTTCAGCGCCAGGGTGGTGTTCTTGGACGGCTTGCGCCGCCGTCCCTTCCGCACCAGCTGCTGGATGGTGGGCACCTGCGGTCTCCTCGGTCGGCGGGGTCGTCGGGCGGGGGTCCCGCCGTCGGCCCGCGGCCGTGCTGCGTCGTCGGGGCGCGCCGGAGCGCGCCGGGATCGGGGATCCGCCCGTCGGAGGGCGCGGTGGAGCGCCGTTCCACCGCAGGGCGGTCCCGTGGGCCGGTCCGAGCCCCCACGGGGCCGGGCGTCCCACGGTGTCGTGGTCGTGCTGCGATCCGCGTGCTCGCCGGGGAGCCTGCTGCGCGAGTGCGCCGGAACACAGGCTGCGGCCCGAGGGCCGCAGCGGGGCGGACGATACCGGCGGCCGCGGCGGCCTGTCAAACGGCCGCCGGGCCGGGGGTGGGGACGGACCCCGCCCCGGCCCCGGTCCGGGGGTCAGTACCCCCCGAGCCCGTCGTCGTACCCCCAGCCGGCCGCCCCCCAGGACCCGTCGCCCTCGTAGGACGGGGTCGAGGAGAGGAACTCGGCGAGGTCGGCCGGGAGGGCCTGCTCCGGCATCTCGGTGTGCTCGACCTCGATCCGGCGGTACGCCTCGACGCCCGTGCCGGCCGGGATCAGCTTCCCGATGATGACGTTCTCCTTCAGGCCGACCAGCGGGTCCGTGGCCGCCCCGAGGGAGGCCTCGGTCAGCACGCGGGTCGTCTCCTGGAAGGAGGCGGCCGAGAGCCACGAGTCCGTCGCCAGCGAGGCCTTGGTGATGCCCATCAGCGTCGGACGGGCCGCGGCGGGCGCACCGCCCTCGGCCAGCACGCGCTCGTTCTCGGCCTCGAACCGCTTGCGGTCGATGCTGTCGCCCGGCAGGAACGCCGTGTCACCGGACTCGACGACCTGGACGCGGCGGAACATCTGCCGGACGATCAGCTCGACGTGCTTGTCGTGGATCGGCACGCCCTGCGAGCGGTAGACGTCCTGGACCTCCTGCACGAGGTGCAGCTGGGCCGCCCGGGCCCCGAGCACGTCGAGCAGGTCGTGGGGGTCGATCGCGCCGACGGTCAGCTGCTGGCCGACCTCGACCTCGACGCCGTCCTCGATGTCGAGCCCGTCCTCGCCGCGGAACAGCCGGGCGCCGCGGGGCAGCTCGTGCTCGTCGACCATGTCCCGCGGGCCCATGACCCGGAGCACGCGACCGTCCTCGCCGTCCTCGATCGCGACGCGACCGGCGATGCGGGCGATGGCGGCCTTCCCCTTCGGCGAGCGGGCCTCGAACAGCTCGACGACGCGCGGGAGCCCCTGCGTGATGTCATCGGCCGAGGCGACGCCGCCGGTGTGGAAGGTCCGCATCGTCAGCTGGGTGCCCGGCTCGCCGATGGACTGGGCCGCGATGATCCCGACGGCCTCGCCCATGTCCACGGCCTCGCCGCGGGCCATGAGCCGGCCGTAGCAGCGGCGGCAGACCCCGATCGGCGTGTCGCAGAACAGGACCGAGCGGACCTCGATGGTGCGGTCCTCGTCGGTCGGCGCGGTCGCGAGGGGTGCGCCGGTGGCCGGGTCGAGCCCCTTCACGAGCGCCGCGCGGAGCGTCCGGACCTCGTCGTCGGCGACGTCGGTCCCGGCCGGCAGCAGCACCTTCCGCGTGCCGGGCACGGTGACGTCCTTGGCGAGGACCCGACCGAACAGCGACTGCGAGTCGTGGTCACCGACGACGACCGGGAGGCCGCGGTCGGTGCCGCAGTCCTCCTCGCGGACGATGAGGTCCTGGGAGACGTCCACCAGACGCCGGGTCAGGTACCCCGAGTCCGCCGTCCGGAGCGCGGTGTCCGCGAGACCCTTCCGGGCGCCGTGCGTCGAGATGAAGTACTCGAGGACGCTGAGGCCCTCGCGGAAGTTCGACTTGATCGGGCGGGGGATGATCTCGCCCTTCGGGTTCGCGACCAGCCCGCGCATGGCGGCGATCTGACGCAGCTGCGTCATGTTGCCGCGGGCGCCGGAGTTCGCCATCAGGAAGAACGGGTTCGTGACCTGGAAGTTCTCCTCCATGGCGTCGGCGACGCGCTTGGTGGCCTCGGTCCAGATCTCGATCAGCTCCTGGCGACGCTCGAGGTCGGTGATGATCCCCCGCTCGAACTGGGTCTCGATCTTCGCCGCACGGGCGTCGGCGGCCTCGAGCTCGGCGGCCTTGACCTCGGGGGTCCGGACGTCCGAGATCGAGACGGTGATGCCGGCCCGGGTCGCGTAGCGGAACCCGAGGTCCTTCATGGCGTCGAGGACGTCGACCACCTCGTCCGAGCTGAACTGGTCGGCGCAGCGGTTCACGATGTCGCCGGCCGTCCGCTTGTCGACCTCGCGGTTGACGAACTCGTAGTCCGCGGGCAGGACCGCGTTCAGGACCGCGCGCCCGGCGGTCGTGATGATGCGGGTCCGCAGGCCGGCGGCCCGGGCCTGCTCCCAGGCCTCGGCGTCCTCGCGGTGGTGGGCGGGACGGTCCTCGACGGCCAGCTGCTTCCCGACCAGGCGGAGCACGATCGGGTCCTGGACGCCGATGGCGCCGGACTCGACGGCCCGCTCGATCTCGCCGACGTCGCCGTAGACCGGCAGGCCGGCGGGGTCGCGGTCGGCCGAGACGTCGGCGTCGGAGTACGTCATCCAGTACAGCCCGAGGACCATGTCCTGCGTCGGCGACGCGATCGGACGGCCGGTCGCCGGCGAGAGGATGTTGTACTTGCCGAGCATGAGCAGCCGCGCCTCGGCCTGCGCCTCGGCCGAGAGGGGCAGGTGCACGGCCATCTGGTCGCCGTCGAAGTCGGCGTTGAAGGCGGTGCAGACCAGCGGGTGCAGCTGGATCGCCTTGCCCTCGACCAGGGTCGGCATGAACGCCTGGATGCCGAGGCGGTGCAGCGTCGGCGCACGGTTCAGCATCACCGGGTGGTCCTGGATGACCTCCTCGAGGACGTCCCAGACCTGCGGCCGCTGGCGCTCGACCATCCGCTTCGCGCTCTTGATGTTCTGCGCGTAGTTCAGGTCGACGAGGCGCTTCATGACGAACGGCTTGAACAGCTCGAGGGCCATCAGCTTCGGCAGGCCGCACTGGTGCATGCGGAGGTTCGGGCCGGCGACGATGACCGAGCGGCCCGAGTAGTCGACGCGCTTCCCGAGGAGGTTCTGACGGAACCGACCCTGCTTCCCCTTCAGCATGTCCGAGAGGGACTTGAGCGGGCGGTTGCCCGGGCCGGTGACCGGCCGGCCGCGGCGGCCGTTGTCGAACAGCGCGTCGACGGCCTCCTGCAGCATCCGCTTCTCGTTGTTGACGATGATCTCGGGGGCCCCGAGGTCCATCAGCCGCTTGAGGCGGTTGTTGCGGTTGATGACGCGGCGGTACAGGTCGTTGAGGTCGGAGGTCGCGAACCGCCCGCCGTCCAGCTGGACCATCGGTCGCAGGTCCGGCGGGATGACCGGGACGGCCTCGAGGACCATCGCCGACGGTCGGGCCTCGGCGGTCCGGAGCGCCTCGACGACCTTGAGGCGCTTCGTCGCCCGCTGCTTCCGCTGGCCCTTCGCGGTCGTGAGGACCTCGCGGAGGTCGCGGGACTCGGCCTCGAGGTCGATCAGCTCGAGGAGGTCGCGGATCGCCTCGGCGCCCATGCCGCCGGTGAAGTGGTCACCGAAGCGGCTGCGCATGTCGCGGTAGACCAGCTCGTCCTGGACGAGCTGGCGCGGCTGGAGACGCTTGAACGTGTCGAGGACGCGGTCGAGGTGCTCGAGCTCGGACTGCGCGCGGGCGGCCGAGGCCTTCAGCTGCTTCTCGATCTCCTTGCGCTCGCGCTTCACGACGTCGGGCTTGGCGCCCTCGGCCTCGAGCGCGGCCAGCGTCCCCTCGAGCTGCTGGAGCAGCTCGGTCCGGTCCTGCTCGTGGTCGGCCTGGATCTGCCGCTTCTCCTCGGCGAGCTCGGCCTGGAGCTCGGGCAGGGCGGTATGACGCGTGTCCTCGTTCACCGTCGTGATGACGTACGCCGCGAAGTAGATGACCTTCTCGAGGTCCTTCGGGCTCATGTCGAGCAGGTAGCCCAGCCGCGACGGGACGCCCTTCAGGTACCAGATGTGGGTGACCGGGGCGGCCAGCTCGATGTGGCCCATGCGCTCGCGCCGGACCTTGGACCGCGTGACCTCGACGCCGCACCGCTCGCAGATGATGCCGCGGAACCGGACCCGCTTGTACTTCCCGCAGGTGCACTCCCAGTCGCGGGTGGGGCCGAAGATCTTCTCGCAGAACAGCCCGTCCTTCTCGGGCTTCAGCGTGCGGTAGTTGATCGTCTCCGGCTTCTTCACCTCGCCGTTCGACCACATGCGGACCTGGTGCGCCTCCGCGAGGGAGATGCGCATGCTGTCGAAGTGGTTGACGTCCAGCATCTCGGACGGCCCTCCTCGCCCCTGCGGGGGCGGTGCGTCTGGCGTGCGGCGGGTCGTGCGGTGGTGCGGCTGCGGTGGTGCGGGTGCGGCGGCGGCCGCGGCGGGTCAGAACCCGTCGTAGGACGGGCGCTCCGGCCGGGAGAGGTTGATGCCGAGCGCCTCGACGGCGCGGAAGGCCTCGTCCTCGCTGTCGCGGAGCTCGATGCTGTCGCCGGTCGGGTTCAGGACCTCGACGTTCAGCGCGAGGGCCTGCATCTCCTTCACGAGCACCTTGAAGGACTCTGGGATGCCCGGCTCGGGGACGTTGTCGCCCTTCACGATCGCCTCGTACACGCGCACGCGGCCGATCGTGTCGTCCGACTTGATGGTCAGGAGCTCCTGAAGGGCGTAGGCGGCGCCGTACGCCTCGAGGGCCCAGACCTCCATCTCTCCGAACCGCTGCCCGCCGAACTGGGCCTTCCCGCCCAGCGGCTGCTGCGTGATCATCGAGTAGGGACCGGTCGAGCGGGCGTGGATCTTCTCGTCGACCAGGTGGTGGAGCTTCAGGACGTACATGTAGCCCACCGTGACCTCGGCGTCGATCGGCACGCCGCTGCGGCCGTCGATCACGCGGGCCTTCCCCTCGGGGCCGACGAGCTGCACGCCGTCGGCCGTCGGGGCGGTGTTCGCGAGCAGGTCCGCGAGCTCCTCCTGGCGGCAGCCGTCGAACACCGGCGTCGCGAGACGGACCGGGCCCTGGACCTCGCGCTCGTCCTTCCCCCACCCGACGCGCTCGAACCAGTCGGGGGTGGTCTCGAAGGCCCAGCCGTTCCGGGCGGCCCAGCCGAGGTGCGTCTCGAGGACCTGCCCGACGTTCATCCGGGACGGGACGCCGAGCGGGTTCAGGACGATGTCGACCGGGGTGCCGTCCTCGAGGAACGGCATGTCCTCGACCGGCAGGATCTTCGCGATGACGCCCTTGTTGCCGTGACGGCCGGCGAGCTTGTCACCCTCCGAGATCTTCCGCTTCGTCGCGATGAGCACGCGGACCGACTCGTTCACGCCGGGGTCGAGCTCGTCGCCGTTCTCGCGACTGAACCGCTGCCGGTCGATCACGATGCCGCGCTCGCCGTGCGGGACCTTCAGGGAGGTGTCGCGGACCTCGCGGGCCTTCTCGCCGAAGATCGCGCGGAGCAGCCGCTCCTCCGGGGTCAGCTCGGTCTCGCCCTTCGGCGTGACCTTCCCGACGAGGATGTCGCCCGGCTGGACCTCGGCCCCGATCCGGACGACGCCGTCCTCGTCGAGGTTCGCCAGCATCGACTCGGAGATGTTCGGGATGTCGGCCGTGATCTCCTCGGGACCGAGCTTGGTCTCGCGGGCGTCGACCTCGAGCTTCTCGATGTGGATCGACGTCAGCACGTCCTCACGGACGAGCCGCTCGGAGAGGATGATCGCGTCCTCGAAGTTGTAGCCCTCCCACGACATGAACGCGACGAGGAGGTTGCGGCCGAGCGCCAGCTCGCCGCCGTCCGTGGACGGCCCGTCGGCCAGCACGCCGCCGGCCTCGACGCGGTCGCCCTCGGTGACGACCGGGCGCTGGTTGATGCAGGAGCCCTGGTTCGACCGCTCGAACTTCGTGAGGTCGTAGGCGTGGATGCGGTCGTCGTCACCACGGACGACGATGCGGGTCGACGTGACCTCGACCACGACGCCCGGCGCGGCGGCGCGGACGACGTCGCCGGCGTCACCGGCGGTCTTGGCCTCGATGCCGGTCCCGACCAGCGGGGCCTCGGCCCGCAGCAGCGGGACGGCCTGGCGCTGCATGTTCGCGCCCATCAGGGCCCGGTTCGCGTCGTCGTGCTCGAGGAACGGGATCAGCGCCGCCGAGAGCGACACGATCTGCCGCGGCGAGACGTCCATGAAGTCGACGCCGTCGGGCGCGACCTCGCCGACCTCGCCGCCCTTCCGCCGGACGAGGACCCGCTCGTTCACGAACCGCCCGGACTTCGGGTCGAACGGTGCGTTCGCCTGCGCGACGACGTACCGGTCCTCCTCGTCCGCCGTGAGGTACTCGATCTGGTCGGTGACCTTCCCCTTCACCACGCGGCGGTACGGGGTCTCGACGAACCCGAACTCGTTGATGCGGGCGTAGGAGGCCAGCGAGCCGATGAGGCCGATGTTCGGACCCTCCGGCGTCTCGATCGGGCACATGCGGCCGTAGTGCGACGGGTGGACGTCGCGGACCTCGAACCCGGCCCGCTCGCGCGAGAGCCCGCCGGGACCGAGCGCCGAGAGCCGGCGCTTGTGGGTGATCCCGGCCAGCGGGTTCGTCTGGTCCATGAACTGCGACAGCTGCGAGGTCCCGAAGAACTCGCGGATCGACGAGACGACGGGACGGATGTTGATCAGCGTCTGCGGGGTGATCGACTCGAGGTCCTGCGTCGTCATCCGCTCGCGGACGACGCGCTCCATGCGGCTCAGCCCGATGCGGACCTGGTTCTGGATCAGCTCGCCGACCGACCGGAGGCGCCGGTTCCCGAAGTGGTCGATGTCGTCGACGTCGTAGCCCTCGGCCCCGGCGTGCAGCTTGACCAGGTAGCTCATCGTCGCGAGGCAGTCCTCGGCGGTGAGCAGGTGGCCCCGCGGGTCGCCCGGCAGCTCGCGGACCGCGAACGCGTCCTTGAGGGTGGCGAACTCGTCGGTCAGCTTGCCGTGCTTGACGACGTCCGCGCCGCCCTCGCGCAGCCCCGAGATCTTGTACCGGCCGACACGGGCGAGGTCGTACTTCTTCGGGGCGAAGAACATCCCGAGGAGGAGCTGCCCGGACTGCTCGATGTTCGGCGGCTCTCCCGGACGGAGCTTCCGGTAGATGTCCTCGAGGGCCGCGGCCGGGGTCCGACCGGTGGTGTCCTTCTCGAGGGTCAGGGCGATCGACTCGGCCCCGCCGAAGAACTCGAGGATCTCGGCGTCGTCGACCTCGGTCCGGAGCACCTCGTCCGGCGCCAGCACGTACCGGCCGGTCTCGGGGTCGCGGACGAACGCCTTCAGCGCGCGGTAGAACACGCTGACGGGCTGCTTCCGCTTCCGGTCGACGCGGACCGCGACGAGGTCGCGCTTGTCGACCTCGAACTCGAGCCAGGCGCCGCGGGCCGGGATGATCTTGCAGGCGTAGAGGTCGCGGCCGGTGGTCTTGTCGATGCTGCGGTCGAAGTACACGCCCGGCGAGCGGACGAGCTGCGAGACGACGACCCGCTCGGTGCCGTTGATGACGAACGTGCCGCGGTCGGTCATGACGGGGAAGTCGCCCATGAACACCGTCTGGGCCTTGATCGTCCCGTCGTCCTTGTTCTGGAACTCGGCCGTGACGAACAGCGGCCGCGAGAAGGTCAGGTCCTTCTGCTTGCACTCCTGCCAGGTGGTCTTGGGCTCCTCGAGGCGGTGCTCGACGAACCGGAGCGCCATGCGGCCCTGGCTGTCCTCGATCGGCGAGACCTCGTCGAGGACCTCGCCGAGGCCGGCGTCGATGAGCCAGTCGAAGGACTCGCGCTGGATCGCGACGAGGTCGAGCTCCTCGAGCGGGAGCGCCTCGCGGATCCGCGCGAAGCTGAGCCGGGAGTCGGTGCGGTTCGTCGTCAACGTGGACCTCCCTCGGCGACGCGCCCCCGAGGGGGCGCGGGTCCCTGCGGCGCGGCGACGAGCCGGCGGGACCGGTGGTGCGGCGGCGTGCGGACCGCGCGGACCGTCGGACGGGACGGGGAGCGCGGGCGGTGCGGGTCGGTGCGGCGGATGCGGTGGCGCGGGGGTCACGGACCCCGCGGCGTCACCGCCCGTCGGGTGGGGCGTGGGGAGCGGGACCCGCCGAGACGTCCCCGACGGCACCGTGGCGGACGACCCCGACGGACGGCGCGCAGGGCGCCTCGGGGCCGCGGCGGGCCGACGGGCGGGGACGGGGGATGGCGGGACCTCGGGGCACGGACGCGGCCACGGGGGAACCCCGGGGCGGTGCGTGGGACGGCGCGGGCGCAGGCGATTCCGGATGCTACCGACGGCGTCCGCGGACCGTCAAACCCCGACCCGGCCGGCCGTCCGGGACCCGCGGGGCGGGCCGGACGGCCGGCGCGGACGGATCAGGCCAGCTCGACGGTCGCCCCGGCCCCCTCGAGCGCGGCCTTGGCGGCCTCGGCGGCCTCCTTGTCCACGCCCTCGAGCACCGGCTTGGGCGCCCCCTCGACGAGGTCCTTGGCCTCCTTGAGGCCGAGGTTCGTCAGGGCGCGCACCTCCTTGATGACCTGGATCTTCTTCTCGCCGCCGTCCTTCAGGACCACGTCGAACGAGGTCTTCTCCTCTCCCGCGTCGCCACCGCCGGCCGCGGGCGCGCCGGCCGCGGCGACGGCCACCGGGGCCGCCGCGGTCACCTCGAACGTCTCCTCGAACTTCTTGACGAGCTCGGACAGCTCGAGGAGCGTCAGCTCCTTGAACTGGTCGATCAGCTCGTCGGTGCTGAGCTTGGCCATGACTGCCTCCGTCGGGTCGGGTCCTGCGTGGTGCGTCGGTCGTGCGCGGATGGTGCGTGGGTCCTGCGGTCGCTCGGTGCGGTCGTGCAGGTCTGATCAGGCCTCGGCGGCCCCGTCGGGCGCGGCGTCCTCGGCCGATGCCTCGGGAGCCTCCGCCGGCGCGGCCTCCTCGGCCACGGCCTCGGCCGGCGCGGCGGCGGGGGCGCCCGGGGCGCCGCCCTTGTCGAGCAGCGCCTGGATGAGGCGGGCCTGGTGGGCCAGCGGGGCCTGGAGCAGGCGGGCCATGCCGGACAGGGCACCCTGCATGAGGCCGGCGAGCTTCGCGAGCAGCTCCTCGCGGGAGGCGAGGTCGGCCAGCTTCACGGCCTCGTCGGCGTCGAGGACGGCGCCGTCGAGCCAGCCGCCGCGGATCACGAGCTCGGGGTGGTCCTTCGCGAACGCCTTCAGGGCCTTCGCCGGACCGACCGGGTCGGTGCCGCAGAACACGAGGCCGGTCGGGCCCTCGAGGAGCTCGTCGAGGCCCTCGACACCGGCCTCGGCCACGGCCCGCTTCGCCAGCGTGTTCTTCACGACGCGCAGATCGGCGTCGGCCTCGCGCAGGGCGGTGCGGAGCGCCGCCAGGTCCTTGACGCCGAGGCCGCGGTAGTGCGTCAGCAGCATCGCGGCGCTGTCCCCGACGCGGTCGCGGACCTCGGTGACGACGGCGGCCTTGTCCTCGCGGGCCACGGCGTGCCTCCTCGTCCTCTCGGACGTCCTGCGGTCGGCGCGCAGGCGGAGGCGGACGGACGCGCCCCGTGGGGCGGCGCCGTGCCCTCACCTGCGCGGGACGCTCCCCCGGGGTCCCCGGCGGGAGTCCTTCGGCCCGGCGTGCGGGCGTCCGGCGGTCTTCGGTGCGGTCGTGCGGTGGAGCGGTCGTGCGGGCGGCGAGCCTAGCGGCCCCCGGCGAGGTCGGCGGACGGGACCCCGTCCGCCGCGGCGGCGGTCAGGCCGCCTCGCCCCGGACCGGACCGGTGTCCAGCGGGACGCCGGGGCTGGTCGAGGTCGAGACGGTCGCGGACCGGACGTACCGACCCTTCGCGGCCGAGGGCCGGAGCCGGATCAGCTCGTCGTACAGGGCGGCGTAGTTCTCGAGCAGCTGCTCGGGGCTGAACGAGACCCGGCCGATGACCGCGTGGACGTTGCCGTTGCGGTCGGCGCGGAACTCGACCCGGCCGGCCTTGATCTCGCGGACGGCCTTCGCGACGTCCATCGTGACCGTGCCCGACTTGGGGTTCGGCATCAGGTTGCGCGGGCCGAGGACCTTCCCGTGACGGCCGAGCTTCCCCATCATGTCCGGGGTCGCGATGATCGCGTCGAGGACGTCGAGGTGCTTCCCGGCCCCGAGCTCGTCGACCAGCTCGTCGGCGCCGACGAGGTCGGCACCGGCCTCGCGGGCCGCGGCCGCCCGCTCGCCGCCGGTGACGACGGCGACCCGGACGTCCTTCCCGGTGCCGTGCGGCAGCGAGACCGCCCCGCGCACCATCTGGTCCGCCTGGCGGGTGTCGACCCCGAGCCGGACGACGGCCTCGACCGTCGCGTCGTACCCGGCCTCGCCGATCTCCTTCAGGAGGGCCAGGCCCGGGGCCGGGGCGTAGAGGGTGTCGGGCTCGATGCGCTCGAGCGCCGCGCGGTACCGCCTGCTGCGTGTCGCCATCGTGCTGCTCCTCGTGGTCCGGACGACGGCCGGGGCCGTCTCCCACGTCGTGTCGGTGGATCCTGCGGGTCGTGCCGGTGGTGCGGGACGCCGCTCAGGCGTCGACGGTGATGCCCATCGATCGGGCGGTGCCCTCGACGATCCGCATCGCCATCTCGACGTCGTTGGCGTTGAGGTCGACGAGCTTCCGCTCGGCGATCTCGCGGACCTGGTCCTTCGTGACGCGTCCGACCTTCACCGTGTGCGGGGTCGGCGAGCCCTTCGGGACCCCGGCCGCGCGCAGCAGCAGCTGCGAGGCCGGGGGGGTCTTCAGGACGAACGTGAACGACCGGTCCTCGTAGACCGTGATCTCGACGGGGACGATGTCCCCGGTCATCGCGGACGTGGCGTCGTTGAACGCCTTGCAGAACTCCATGATGTTCACGGACTGCTGACCGAGCGCCGGACCGACCGGCGGGGCCGGGTTGGCCTGACCGGCCGGGATCTGGAGCTTGATGAAGCCCTTGACCTGCTTCGCCATACGGGTCCCTCCGTGCGCCGCGCGGGGCGGCGTCAGATCTTCGCGACGTTGTCGAACGGGAGCTCGAGCGGGGTCTCCCGGCCGAACACGCTGACCAGGACCTTCACCTTGGCCTGGTCGAGGTTGATCTCCGAGATCGTGCCGGTGAAGTCGGCGAACGGGCCGCTGGTGACGCGGACGGTCTCGTCGACCTCGAGGTCGATGGTGGCCGTGGCCCGCTCGACGGCGGCCGCACGGGCGTCCTCGGCCGTCTCCTCCTGCTCCTCGACGTAGACCGCGGGCAGCCGGAGGATCCCGGCGACCTCCTTGGCCTGCAGCGGCACCGGCCGCGTCCCGGGCGAGCCGACGAAGCCGGTCACCGCCGGGGTGTGGCGGACGATGCCCCAGACGTCGTCGTCCATGTCCATGCGGACCAGGACGTAGCCGGGCAGGAACTTCTTCTGGGAGATGGTCTTCTTGCCCTTCTTGTACTCCGTGACCTCCTCGGTGGGGATCACGATCTCGTGCACGCGGTCCTGCGCCTCGAAGGTCTCGACCCGCTGCTCGAGGTTGTCCTTCACGCGCTGCTCGTACCCGGCGTAGGTGTGCACGACGTACCAGTCGCCGACGAGTCGGGCGAGGTCCTTCTGGTCGCGGACGTCGGCGAGGCTGCGCGGGCGGGGCCGGGGCGCCGCCTCGGCGGCCGGGGCCGTCGTCGCGTCGGGGCCGTCCGCGGCCGGAGCCGCCGCCGCGGGGGCGTCGTCGGCGGTCCCGGCGGGCGCGTCGGTCGCGGCCCCGGCACCGGCCAGCGCCAGCAGGTCGTCGACGTCGCCGTCGGACACGGTCGTGGTCTCGTCGTTCACGCTCACCCCAGCGTCTCCAGGACGATGCGGCGGATGCCCTCGTCGACGCCCCAGACCAGCGTCGTCAGGACCGTCGTGATGACGAGGACCACCACCGTGTAGGACACGATCTGCTCGCGGCTCGGCCAGTTGACCTTGCGGAGCTCCTGCCGGACCTCGCGCAGGAACTGCGGCGGGGACGTACGGGGTCGCTCGTCGTCCGTCACGTCCTCACCTCCTCGCCGCTTCCCTCGGTGCGCCGGCCCGGACGGGTCCCGGGGCCGCCGGGCACCGGCCGGCTCGCACGGGAGGAGGGATTCGAACCCCCAACCGCCGGTTTTGGAGACCGGTGCTCTACCAGGTTGAGCTACTCCCGTGGACGGTCGGGGACCCCGGAGGGCCGGACGACCGGCGCCGGACCCGCGTGCGAGGGCGGCCCCGACAAGGGAACGCTGCCCCACGGGGAGGCAGCGCGCGCAGCGTACCCCTCCCCGACGGGGCCGGACAACCCCGCCCGGACGGGGCGGGGACCCGCCCCCGACCCCGGGTCCGGACGCCCGCTCAGGCCCGGATGCGGGCCGTGCCGGTCAGGATCCGGGTGCCGTCCTCGAGCTCGCCGCCGACCTCGACGGTGGCCACGCCGTCCTCGACCGCGGTCACGGTCCCGGAGAACGTCGCCGTGGCCCCGAGCGGCCAGGGCTTCGAGAACCGGACCTGGAGCTCGAGGACCCCCTCGGGGCCGCCGGCCGCGGCCGCCAGCATCCGGGAGGTCAGCCCCATGGAGTACATCCCGTGGGCGATCGGGCCGCCCGTCGGCGAGACCTGGCCGGCGAACTCCGGGTCGTAGTGCAGCGGGTTGTAGTCCCCGGACGCCGCCGCGTACATGACGGAGGTCACCAGCGACGACTGCTGCGTGACCGGGTCGAGGACGTCGCCTACCGCGAGGCTCATGCCGCCGCCTCCCCCGCGCCGTCCTGCGGCGCGGACCCGAGGAACACGATGGTGGTCTCGGCCGTCAGCGCCGGCTCGCCCGAGCCCTCGTGCACGCAGTCGAGCTCGATGACCAGGAACTCGTTGCGGCCCCGGGCCGTGATCGACGCGATCCGGGGCGTGCAGGCCAGCACGTCGCCCGGACGCAGCGGCCGGCCGTGCCAGACGAACCGCTGCGAGCCGTGGACCAGGGCCGGGTGGGCGCCGAGCTCGGGGTCGGCGAACAGGTCCAGCGCGCCGCGGGTGATCGTGAACGCGGCGACGAACGTCGGCGGGGCGACGCAGTCGTCGCCCTCGGCCGTGTAGCGGGGGTCGGACTCGCCGAGGGCCGTCGCGTACTCGCGGATCTTCTCGCGGGCGACCTCGTAGCGGTAGGTCGGGTAGACGGCACCGACCTTCGCGGGGTTCAGGGCCATCGCGGCGCTCCTCCGGCGATCGGGTGGACCGGTAGCGGCGGGTGGGATCGAACCACCGACACAGCGATTATGAGTCGCTTGCTCTGCCACTGAGCTACGCCGCCGGGCCTCGGGAGGCTACCGGTCGCGTCCGGGAGCGGTCCGGGCCATCCCCTGCAGGTCCGCGGCGTCGGCGAGCCGCTGGTCGTAGGTGACGACGCCGGCCAGCGCGGCACCGAGCTGCAGGGCGGCGGCGAGGTGCAGCGCGTCGAGGGTCCGGAGGGTGGGCGGATGGATCGTCGCGGCGCGGTCGAACGCCTCCGGCGGGACACCGACGATCTCGAACTCCGTCAGGATCCTGTGCGCCGGGGACAGCAGGTCATCGGGGCTCCGGCGCGCGACCCGCAGCACCTCGGCCCGCGTGAGGTCGCTGACGACCGCCCGCTCGTGCCTCCCGACCAGGTCGGCGCACCAAGCCCGCAGGGCGTCGGACTCCGGCTCCGCGACGACGAGCTTGGCGGCGGCCGACGCGTCCAGATACCAGAGCCGTGACGGGGCCCGGCCGGCGGAGGTTCGGTCGCTCCTCACCGTGGCTCGGCCTCGCGGTCGGCGATGATGACCTCGCTGAGGGTCCGGCCGCCGAGCGCCTCCCTGAGCCGCTCGGTCATCGGTGCGGGCGGCGGGAGCTCGCCGAGGTCCCCCGTGGCCGGCCGCAGCACCCCCTCGGCCCGCAACCGTGCCAGGACCTCCTCGGGCGACTCGGTCGGAGGTCGCCGGACCGCCACGTAGCCGCCCATCACCTCGGCCGCCAGGACGGGCAGGGTCCCCGCGCGGTCGGGGTCGGGCAGGAGCTCGATCCGGACGCGGTACCCGAGCGCGGTGGCGAACCGGCGGAGGGTGTCGAGCCGGAGCGAGCCGTCCACCTCCGAACGCTCCACCTGCGAGACGCGGCTGCCCGACACGCCCGCGAGGTCCGCCGCCGCCCGGACGGTGAGGCCGCGCGCGGTCCTCGCGGTCCGGAGCAGGCCGTCCGGGCGTCCCGGCCGGGTGGATCCCATCGTGAAGTCCTGACTTCATCTCATAAAGTCGAAGGTACCGACGTGAGGGCGCGCGTCAACGGGTCCGTCGGGAAGGGATGCGACGGGATGGGGTCCGACGGGACGGCCCCGTCGGCGGGGGCCGTCAGCGGGACCGCCGCGCTCGAGTCGCGGCGCCGCTCAGCGCAGCGCGGCCCGCCGCAGCTGCCGGGTCGAGAGCGGCACGAACACGACCAGCAGGATCGCGACCCAGAGCAGCGTGTACGCCACCGGATGCTGGAGCGGCCAGACCTCGGGCGTCGGAGCGAGCGGACTGGTATTCCCGAACGCCCGGCGGGCCGCCTCGGTCACGGCCGAGACCGGGTTCCACTCGGCCAGCGTCCGCAGCGGCCCCGGCAGGTTCTCGGCCGGGACGAACGTGTTCGCGACGAACGTCAGCGGGAAGATCACGACGAACGCCGTGTTGTTCAGGACCTCGGGCTTCGGCACGAGCAGTCCCAGGTACGCCATCACCCAGGACAGCGCGTACGCGAACGCGAGCAGCAGCAGGAACCCGCCGAGCGCCTCGAGGACCGAGGACCGGACCCGCCACCCGACGGCGAGCCCCGCCAGGGACATCACGACGACCGTCAGCACGTTGTAGATGACGTCGCTGGCGGTCCGGCCGACCAGCACCGCGGACGGCGCCATCGGGAGCGACCGGAACCGGTCCATGATGCCCTTCCGGACGTCCTGGGCCAGCCCGGCGCCGGTGAACGTCGCCCCGAACACGACCGTCTGGGCGAAGATCCCGGCGATGAGGAACTCGCGGTAGCTCAGCCCCTCGATCGGGATGGACGACCCGAACACGTAGGCGAACAGCAGCACGAACATGATCGGCGAGACCAGCAC
>JAFMLG010000005.1 GCA_017852335.1 Actinomycetota bacterium
CGCCCGGCGCCACGGGCGGCGGCGCGGGGTCCGGGGGCGGCGGGACGGGCGGCGCACGGCGCTCCGGTCGGGTCCGTGACGGTCGGAGGACCCGGCCGGGAGGCTACGCAGCGTCAGGCCCGCGACGGGGGACGCGCGGCCGCCGCGAGCACCGTCCGGACGTCGGCGGCGACGCGGTCCCAGTCGAACGCGGCGGCGCGGGCGCGGCCGGCCGCCGCGAGCCCGGCGGCGAGGTCCGGGTCGGCGAGCACGCGCTCGACGCCGGCGGCCATCGCCGCGGCGTCCCCGACCGGGGTCAGCACGGCCTCGACGCCGTCCCGGGCGACGGCGGCGTAGGCCGGCAGCGCCGACGCGACGACCGGCGTGCCCGCGGCCATCAGCTCGAGGAGCACGATCCCGAAGGACTCCCCCCCGCGGGACGGCACGACGGCGACGTCGGCCGCCGCGAGCTCGGCCGGGAGGTCGGCCTGCGGCACCCGGCCGCGCAGCTCGACCCTCGCCGCGACGTCGGCGGGGAGCGCCGCGACGCGGCGCCGGAGGTCCGCCTCGAGCGGTCCCGCGCCGACGACGCGGAGCCGCAGGTCCGGTCGCGCCGCGGCGAGCGTCGCGAACGCGGCCACGGCGAGGTCCGCGCCCTTCCGCGGCTCGAGCCGACCGACGAAGAGGAGCCGCGGCGCGTTGTCGGCCGGCCGGCCGCGTGGGACCCCGGCGAACCGCGCCACGTCGACGCCGTTGGGGACGACGGCGAGCCGCGCGACCGGGACGCCGAGCGTCCCGGCGTGGAACGCCGCGGCCACCGGACTGACCGCGGTCAGCGCGGCGGCCCGGCGCACGACCGCACGCCCGAGCGGACGCGCAGCCCGGGCCAGACGCGGCAGCGCCCCGCCCGAGGCGTGGGCGTGGAAGGTCAGGACGACCGGTGCGACCCCCGCGAGCGCGGCGGCCGGACCCACGACGGGGACGAGCGGCTCGTGCACCTGGACGACGTCGGGACGGAAGGCGCGGAGCGCCGCACGGGTCCGCCGGACCGCACCGGGACCGAGCGCCAGCGGGGCCCGTGACCCGTTGGCCGGGACGGCGCGCGCCCGCCCGACGCGGACCTCCCCGGGGCCGGCGGCGTCGGGCGCTCCGGGCCCCACCACGAGGACGTCGTCACCGCCGGCGCGGAGCCGCCCCGCCAGCTCGGCGACGTGCGACTGGACGCCGCCGACGACGCCGAGGTCGTACGGCGCGACGACGGCGACCCTCACGCCGACCCCCCGCCGTCGGCCGAGCGGTCGGCCGCCCCCGTGGCCCAGGCGGCGCGGGCGGCCGCGCGCCAGTCCCCGCCGTCCCGCCACCGCGCCACCACCGGATGGTCCGGCTCGCGGTCGGCCAGCCAGTTCGGGACGAAGACGTGCCACTGCTCGGGCGCGGTCCGGATCAGGGCCTCGAGCCGACGGGCGACCTCCTGCGTCCCGTCGTAGACGTCCAGCCCCGCGAGGTCGACCGGCGGGAGGACCACCCCGCGGAACCCGTCCCCCTCGGTCAGCCAGGCGCCGGTGGCGACCGGTCGACCGGTCCGGCGCGCCAGCGCGGCCGTGCCGGGGGGCAGGCGGCAGGGCTCGCCGAAGAACTCGACGATCGGACCGCGGCGCGTCAGGTCGCGGTCGGCGAGCAGCGTGGCCAGTCCGCCGGCGCGGACGCGCGCCTCGAGCGCGTCGAGCATCGGTCCGCCCCGGACGAGCGGCACGACGTCGATGCCGGCGGCGACGCGGAGCCCGACGAACCGCTCGAAGAGGCGGCGGGGCGCCACGACCTCGGCGACGACGACCATCCCCCACCGCCGGTGCGACGACCAGAGGGCGCCGACGTCCCACGAGCCCAGGTGCGCGGTGGCGAGGATGCCCCCCCGGCCGCTGTCGCGCATGGCGTCGACGTGCTCGAGCCCCTCCCCCGGCGAGTCGCGCAGCACCGCCGGCACGTCCATCACGTGCAGCCGGAACGCGTCCAGCCAGTACCGCGCGTAGGAGGCGTACGCGGCGAGCAGTTCGGAGCGCCGGACCGCGTCGGGTCGCCGCCCGAGGACGCGGCCGAGGTTCCTCGCGACGCGGTCGCGCTGCGCCGCGGGCGCGGCCGCGAGCCAGGCCCGCCCGAGCCGGGCCGGCAGGCGGCGGGCGGTCCGCTCGGGCAGCGCCGCGGCCACCGCCCAGACCGCGCGGTACTGCAGCTCGGAGAGCCGCGTCCGCAGCGGCTCGGGTCCGGCCGGCGGCAGGGCGCCGAGCAGCCGACCCGGTGGGACCGTGCTCACCGCTCCGCCGACCCCGCCGGGTCCACGTCGGGACCGGCCGCGACGTCCTGCGCGTGGTCGCCGAGCGCCCCGGTGAAGTTCCGCTCGCCGTAGAAGCGGCGGGCCGCGCCGACGAAGGCTCGGCTCCAGGCGCGGTCGCGCTGCGCGAGGACCAGGAGCTCCTCGGGGAGGTCGCGGTCGATCTGGCACCAGACGTGGTGGATGCGCTGCAGGACCGTGATCACGCCGCCGGCCGCCAGCGCCCAGAGCGCCGGCTCGAGCAGCGGCCCGCCGAGCAGCCCGACGAGGACGACGATCCCCCGCTCGGCCCGCTCCATCAGCCCGACCGAGCACTCGAGGTCGATGGACTCGGCGCGGGCGCGGACGTACGACGTGACCTGCGCGGCGACGAGCCCGACGAGCACCAGCAGCAGCAGTCGCGGCCGGTCGACGACGGACCACGCCAGCCCGACGAGGACCACTCCGTCCGAGATGCGGTCCGTCACCGAGTCGTAGAACCCGCCGTACGGCGTCGAGCGGTCCGACGCGCGGGCCACGGCGCCGTCGAACGCGTCCATCGAGCCGCCGAGGAGGAGGACGACCGCCCCCCACCCGTACCGCCCCTGCGCGATCAGCAGCGCGGCCGACGTGGTCAGGACGAGACCGAGGGTCGTCAGCGTGTTCGGGGTCAGTCCGAGCCGTGCCAGCCCGCGTCCGACGGGCGCGGTCGCCCGGACGACGGCCCGCGGGAACTGCTGCCGCACGCCCACGGTCAGTCGACGGCCGGCGGCGGGATCTCCCCGCGCCGACCGGCCCCGATCTCGGCGACCAGCTCGGCGACGAGTCCGTCGAGCGGCACGCCCCGGCGCTGCTCGCCGCGGTACGGCCGGACCGCGACGGTCCGGGCCGCCGCCTCCTCCCCGCCGACGACCAGCGTGACCGGGACCTTCTCGGTCTGGGCACGACGGACGCGCGCGCCGAGGGAGTCGTCGGCCGCATCGAGCTCGACCCGCAGCCCCGCCGCGGCGCAGGCCCCGCGGACCTCCTCGGCGTACGGCAGGACGTCCTCGCTGATGGGCAGCACGCGGACCTGCTCGGGCGCGAGCCAGAGCGGGAACGCCCCGTTCGTCGACTCGAGGAGGACGGCGAAGAACCGCTCGATCGAGCCGAACAGCGCCCGGTGGACCATGAAGGGCCGGTGGCGGGCGCCGTCCTCGCCGACGTACGCGACGTCGAACCGCTCGGGGAGGTTGAAGTCGACCTGGATGGTCGTCAGCTGCCACTCGCGGCCGATGGCGTCACGCGCGTGGACGTCGATCTTCGGGCCGTAGAACGCGCCCTCGCCGGCGTCGATCTCGACCTCGAACCCCGACCGCGTCGCCGCCTCGACGAGCGCCGCCTCCGCGACCTCCCACTGCTCGTCGCTGCCGAGCGAGTCCGGGGGCCGCGTCGAGACCGCGACGCGGGACGGATCGCCGAGCCCGAACGCGCGGTAGAGGTCGCGGGCGAACGTGATGCAGCCCATGACCTCGTCGACGACCTGGTCGGCGGTGCAGAAGATGTGCGAGTCGTCCTGCGTGAAGCCCCGTGCGCGGAGCAGGCCGTTGACGACGCCGGAGCGCTCGAAGCGGTAGACGGTGCCGAGCTCGCTGATGCGCAGCGGCAGTTCGCGGTACGACCGCGTCCGGGCCTGGAACGCCAGCACGTGGAACGGGCAGTTCATCGGCTTCAGGCGGTAGGTCGCGTGCTCGACCTCCATCGCCGGGAACATCAGCTCGGCGTAGTTCTGGAGGTGGCCCGAGATCCGCCAGAGGTCCTCCTTGGCGACGTGCGGCGTGTAGACCGGCTGGTACCCGCGGGCCAGCGTCTCCTCGCGGATCCAGTCCTCCATCGCACGGCGGACGTGCGCGCCGCGCGGCAGGAAGATCGCGAGTCCGGGGCCGAGCTCCTCGGGCAGGTGCAGCAGCTCGAGATCGCGGCCCAGCCGTCGGTGGTCGCGGGCGCGCGCCTCCTCGAGCATCTTGAGGTGCGCCTCGAGCGCCTCCTCGGACTCCCAGGCGGTGCCGTAGATGCGCTGCAGCATCGGCTGGTCCTCGCGGCCGCGCCAGTACGCGCCGGCCGTGCGCATCAGCCGGAAGGCGGGGATGCGGTCGGTCGAGCCGAGGTGCGGTCCGCGGCAGAGGTCGACCCAGGCCTCGGTCCCGTCGGGGGCGACGTTCCGGTAGACGGTGAACGTCGGCTCGTCGCGGCCGGCCGCGACGTCGACCTCGCTGGGCTCGACCCGCTCGACGATCTCGCGCTTGTACGGCTGGTCGGCGAACAGCGCCAGCGCCTCGTCACGGGTGACCTCGGCCCGGACGAACCGCTGCTTCGCCGCGAGCAGCTCGCGCATGCGGGCCTCGATCGCGGCGAGGTCCTCGGGCGTGAACGGGCGGGCGACGTCGAAGTCGTAGTAGAAGCCGTCCTCGACCGGCGGCCCGATCGCCCACTTCGCGTCCGGGAACAGGTCGGTCACGGCCTGGGCCATGACGTGCGCCGTCGAGTGCCGCAGGATGTCGCGGCCCTCGGGCGTCGCGGCGCGGATCGGCGCGACGTCGACGGCGGCCGCGGAGGCCTCGACCAGGGGCCGGTCGAGGTCCCACTCCTGGGCGGCGTCCGCCCCGGCCGGCGTGACGGCGACGGCGACGACGTCGGCCCGCATCGCGCCGAGCCGACCCAGGGCCTCGCGGACCGACGCGTCCGGCGCCAGCTCGACCGCGGCGTCACCGAGACGGACGGTGACGGCCGTGACCGCGTCGCCCATGGCGGGGCCTCCGGGGTTCGGGGAGCCCCGGACGGCGCCGGGACGGGAGCAGCGTAGTGTCCGGCACCGGACGGGACGGGGACCGGGATCCCACCGGACGACATCCGACGGCGCGACGTCCGCGACCGGCGCGGCCCTAGGCTCCGCCCCTGACGGACGCCCCCGGTCGGCGCCCGCACGACGGGGGGCGCGGTGGCCGTCGGATCCTCGCAGGCGTCCACCCGCGGCGGCGACGTCGGCCGGACGATCGTCGTCCTCGCGACGCTCTACGCGTTCCTCGTCGGGGTCGGACTGCTGGAGTCCGGTATCGCGGCGCTCGGCGAGGGGTTCTCCGACGGCCTGCTCCGGCGGGTCGCGAACCCGCTCTCGGGTCTGTTCGCCGGCATCCTGCTGACGGTCCTCGTCCAGTCCTCGTCGGTCTCGACGGCCACCATCGTCGGCCTCGTCGGCGCCGGCACCCTCGACGTCGGCCTCGCCGTCCCGATGATCATGGGCGCGAACATCGGGACGACGGTCACCAGCACTCTGGCCGCGCTGGGATCGATCCGACGCGGTCAGGAGTTCCAGCGCGCGGTCGCCGCCGCGACGGTCCACGACTTCTTCAACCTCTGCGCCGTCGCCGTGCTGCTGCCCGTCGAGCTGGCGACGGGGGTCCTGTCGCGGACGGCCACCGCGCTGACGGGGGCGCTGCGCGGGACCGAGGTCACCGCCCTGGGCTCCAGTCCGCTGAAAGCCGCGGTGAAGGCGCCGGTCGGCGTCGTCGAGGACATCCTCTCCGCGCTGCCGGGTGGCACCGTCGTCGGAGGGGTGGTGCTCATCGCCGTGGCCCTCGGGGCCATCTTCGCGGCGCTGACCATCATCACGCGGACCATGCGGGAACTGGTCGCCGGTTCGGTCGAGCGCGCGATGAACCGGGTCATCGGCCGGGGCGGCGGCGCCGCCGGGATCGTCATCGGGATGCTCGTCACCGTCGCCGTCCAGTCGTCCTCGATCACGACCTCGATCCTCGTGCCCCTCGTCGCCTCCGGCATCCTCGCGCTGCGCAGCGCCTACCCGATCACCCTCGGCGCGAACGTCGGGACGACGATCACGGCCCTCATCGCCTCGCTCGCGGTCAGCCGGCCCGAGGGCCTGACCATCGCGCTGGTCCACACGATGTTCAACGTGACCGGGATCGCGCTGGTCTGGCCCGTCCGGACGGTCCGGGACGTCCCGGTCCGGCTGGCCGAGGCGCTCGCCGTCCAGGCGGTCCGGCGCCGGCGGGTGATCGCGTTCTATCTGGTCGGCGTGTTCCTGGTCCTGCCGGCCCTGGGCGTCCTGCTCCTACCCTGACCGCGGAGGTCGACATGGTCCTGAGGTTCCGACGCGACGGCGACGCCGAGCGACTCGACCGCATCGAGGCGACGCTCCAGCGCATGATCGAGGACGATCTCGCGGCGTTCGACCTCGCCGTCGGTGCGCTCATGGGCCGGACCTCCCCGCACGAGATCGGAGCGGAGCTGCGCGCGACCGACCATCGCGTGAACGCCGCCGAACGCGAGATCCGCCGCGAGCTGATGGTCCACGCCAGCGTCCAGGGCGCGATCGACACGCCGGCGATCCTCCTCTACATGTCGATCGTGAAGGACGTCGAGCGCATCGGCGACTACGCGAAGAACCTGTTCGACCTGGCGAGCGACGGCGCGGACCTCTCGCTCGGTCTGCACACCGGCTCGGTCGCGCAGTCGGTGACGGACGTCCCCGCGTTCATCGCCGACTCGGCCCGCGCCTTCGCCGAGCGTGACCTCGAGGCGTCGCGGGGCCTGCTGCGACGCGGGGACGAGTTGCTCGACGGGTTCGACCGCCGCGTCTCCGAGCTGGTCCGGGAGGAGCACCCCGACGGCCAGGCGGTCGCCGTCGCACTGACCTATCGCTACCTGAAGCGGGTCGTCGCCCACATGATGAACGTGCTCTCGGCCGTCGTGATGCCGATCGACCGGTTGGACTACTTCGACGAGGACCCCGAGGACCGCTCCTGAACGAGCGGTCGCGGTCCCGGTGGGCGCGAGAGGTATCGAACCTCTGACCTCTGCCGTGTGAAGGCAGCGCTCTCCCACTGAGCTACGCGCCCGGGAGGCCTCGGACGGTACCGGCTCGAACGGACCTCAGGCGGCCGGGAGCGGGACGCGGAGCACCTCGGTCCCGGCCGGGGCGTCACCCAGCGGGCCGCGCTCCCGCGTCACCGCCAGGACCGACGCGACGCCGCGGGGCAGTCGCACGGCGAGCTCCCCGCCGTCACCCGGCCCGACCGCGAGGACGCGGGGACCGTCGGCCGTCGCGCCGGTCGGCAGCAGCCACGCGACGAGGCGCTCGCCGTCCGCCAGCGGCCCGGCGTCCGCGAGCAGCAGGACCACTCGCGTCGGGGTGACCGCGACGCGGGCCTCGACGGCGGTCAGCGCCGGGTCCGTGACCAGGGTTCCGGCGGCGAGGTCGCGGAGGATGTCGCCACGCTCGGTCGCGACGGCGAAGTAGGTGGTCGCCTGGGTCCGCAGGTGCAGGTTCCAGAACCCGAGGCCGACCGCGACCGCGAGCAGGAGCGCGCCGAGCGCGAGGCGACGCGATCTCGGGCCGCGGTCCTGCTCGGTGCGGGGGCGGCGCGACGGGGCCTCGGTCGGCGGGACCTCCACGGCCGTCGCGGTCCGGCGCCGCTCCTCGCGGGCCGCGGCGTCGAGGGTGCTCGAGATGCCGCGCAGCTCGGCGACGCGGGCGCGGCAGTCGGCGCAGGTCCGGAGGTGCGCGCGGAACTCGTCCGAGTCCGGCCGCGCCAGCCCTCCGAGGACGTGGGCGAGGGCGCTGCGCTCGAACCGGGCGTGGCCCGCGCCCGCCCGTCCGTCGCCCCCGGCGCCGGTCCCGTCGTCCCCGTCGTCCATGGGACGAGCCTAGGCCCGTGGCTAGCCTCGCCGGCGTCGCTCGGGGGTCGCGGGACGCGCCACCGACCGTCCGGAGGACCACGTGCCGCCCGAGGCCACCCTCCCGTCCGACGCGGACGTCCCGGTCGGACCGCCGCACGCCCGCCGCTCCGGTCCCCTGCTCCGCATCGGTCTGGTGCTCGGCGTCCTGGCCGTGGGTGCGGCCCTCGCGGCCGTGGCCGCCGCCCCGGCGGGTCGCGTCCTCGTGAACGTGCGGGTCGGCGACGTCGCGATCGGGCGCCTCGACGCGGCGGGCGCGACGGCGGCGCTGACCGCGGCCGCGGACCGCGCGGCACCGCCCCCGCCCCGGCAGCTCGCGATCACGACGCCCGACGGCGTCGTCGCCGTCCCGACCGCGGACCTCGGCGTGCGCCTCGACGTCGGGGCGACCGTGGCTCGGGCGCTCGCGCTGGGGCGGACCGACCGTCCGGAGGACCTGCGCGTCCGGCTGACGGCGCTCCGGACCTCGACGACCGTCCGACCCGTGCTGGCGGCGGACGCCGGCGCGGTCAGGGCGGTCGTCGACGCGCTCGCGGACGGACTGGACCGCCCGGCCGACGTCGGGGACCTGCGGATCGATCCGGAGACCGGGCGCGTCGTCGTCGTGCCGCCGCGCCGCGGGGTGGCGGTGGACCGCGACGCCGCGACCGCCGCCGTGATCGCCGCCCTGGCCGACGGACGCCGGACCGCGGTGACCCTCCCCGCCCGCGTCGTGCCCGCGGCCGCCCCGTCCGACCGCATCCGCACGCTCGGCGCCCGGCTGGCCGACGCCCTGGCGCGGGGACTGGTCCTCGTCGGCGACGGCGGACGGATCCGGGTCGAGCCGGCCGACCTTGCGGCCGCGGCCTCGATCGTCGCCGGCACGGACGCGGACGGACGCCCGACCCCGGAGCTCCGGCTCGACCGCTGGACGGTCGCGCGGACCGTCGGGGCCCGGCTCGTCGCGGCCCTCGAGCGGGACGCGGTCGACGCGGCGTTCGTGGTCCCGTCGCCGCCGCGGTTCGCCGCGATGGGCACGACCGCGTTCCGGCCCCGCGCGGTCGACGTCGCCGTCGACCCCGGCCGGACCGCGCGCCGCTTCCGGATGGACCGCACGGCGCGCCAGCTCGAGCGGCTGATCGTGACCGGCCGGCGGACGGCCGCGGCGGACCTGCTCGAGCTCGCCCCTGCCGTCACGGCCGCCGACCTCCTGGCCCACGCGGCGCCGACGCACCTGCTCGGGACGTTCACGACCTTCCATCCGGCGGGCGCCGACCGCAACGTCAACATCCGCCGGCTCGCCGACGAGCTCGACGGGACGCTCATCGCACCGGGCGCGGACCTCAGCGTGAACGGCGTCTCCGGCGAGCGGCGCTGCGAGGACGGCTACCTGCCGGCAGGGACCATCCTGTTCGGGGAGCTGGTCGACACGTGCGGCGGGGGCGTCTCGCAGTTCGGGACCACGACCTACAACGCGGCGTTCTTCGCCGGGCTCCCGACCCCGCAGTGGCAGCCGCACTCCTTCTTCATCGGCCGCTACCCGATGGGACGGGAGGCGACGCTGTCGTACCCCGTCCTCGACGTCCGGGCGACGAACGACACGGACGGCTGGCTGCTGGTCCGGACCTCGCACACGCCGACGTCGGTCACCGTCGCCCTGTACGGACGACCGCGGTGGGCGGAGGTCCGGGCCGTCCACGGTCCGGCGACCGACCCGACGCCGTTCCCGACCGAGCTGCGGCCGGCCGACGACCTCCCCCCCGGGGAGGAGCGCGTCCTCCAGCCCGGCGGGGACGGCTTCACCGTCGTCGTCCTGCGCGAGCTGGTCCCGCCGGACGGCGGTCCGCCGACCGTGGAGCGACGCCGGACCGTCTACCGGCCGCAGACGCGGATCGTCGAGGTCCCGCCGGGACCGGTCGCGGTCGTGCCGGCGCCGCCGGGCTAGCGCCGCGGGAGGCGACGCCGGCGGGTGCCCGGGGGCAGGGTCCGGAGCGACGGGCGCCGGCCCGCCGCCGGGGCGGCGCCGACCGGCTCCGGCAGGGTGATGCGGAGCCGGACGAGCGGCCGGCGCCACCGACCCTCCGGCTCGTCGACCCAGCCGTGGAGGACGCCCTCGACCTCGGCACCGGCGTCCATGCGCGGTGCCAGGCGGGCCGCGACCGTGCGGTCGAGGTACCCGAGCCGCCACCGCGGACCGTCCGCGTCGGCCAGCCAGACCCCGATCGCGAGGGGGTCGGCCGGGTTGCCGGGCTCGCGGCGGAGGGCGACCGGGGTGTCCGGTTCGAGCTCCGCCGCGCCGCCGGGGGGCAGGGCCGCGAAGGCGTGACCGCGGACCGGCGTGTGGAACTCGACCGGTGCCCGGACGACCGGGGCCGTCCTCCGCGCCGTCGTCCGCACCACCGCCGCGCCCCCGCGTCGCCTGCGGCGGACGCTACTCAGCGGGTGCGACGGGGCAGTCGGACCGGCGCCGGCAGCCCCGGCACCACCCACCGCCGCGCAGCTCGTCCGCCTCCGGCCCGGGCAGCATCCGGGCCGCCTGCAGGATCGCGTCGGCGACGCGGTCGGCCGCGGTCGCGAGGACGGCCTCGGAGAGGTCCTCCGCCTCGACGCGGCCCTCGGTCACGTGCAGCGTCGCCCACCGGAACGGCGGCACCCCGTCGCGCAGCGTCAGCAGCAGCGCGTAGAACCGCAGCTCGTCCCGCTCCTGCTGGCCGCGCGGCATGCCGGTCTTCAGGTCGACGACCAGCGTGCGGGCGCGGCCGTCCCGGGCGGCGCTGGTCACCATCAGGTCGGGGACGCCCTGCAGCCGCACCGCGCGCCCGCCGAGGTGGGTGCGGACGCGGCCCTCGGCCACGACCCGGAGCCCCGGCACGTCCAGGTCGGGCCAGACCTCGCGGAACGCCGCGAGGAGGCCGGCGACCTCGCCGACCATGCGGTCGCGCTCGTCGGGGGGTCGGACGTTCAGCCACGACGCGAGGGAGGTCGGATCACCCGGCCGGTCCGAGGCGAGGCGGTGCCAGGCCGCCGCGGCGACGCGCTCGGCCGGCTCACCCCGGGCCCCGTCGACGTCCTGCTCGATCGCCGCGTGGGCCAGCGTCCCGCGGGCGTTCGCCCAGGCGTGGACGTACGGCTCGGGGTCGCGCTGCAGCCCGTCGCAGGCCAGCCGCGACAGCCGGGTCTTCGTCACGACCAGCGGCGCGGTCCGGGCCGCCGCCTCCCGCGCCGCCAGCCAGGCCCCGACCGCAGCGGTCGTCCGGGCCAGCAGGCGCTCGACGAGGTCCGGGGCGACCGAGGGGCGGGGCGCCCCCCAGCCGAGGACCTCCTCGACGAGCCGCGCCTGCGCCGCCGTGGTCGTCGGCGGCCGGGCGGGGCCGGCCACGGTCAGGTCGCCGCGCCGGCGGACGTCTCGGCCCGGACGACCCGCTCGCCGGCGCTGGCCGGGGCGATCCGCCACAGCCGACGCACGGTCGCGTCCCAGTCCGCGAGCAGCGCCGCCGCCCGCGTCGAGCCGGTCACGGTGGCGTGCTCCCGGAGCAGGGCCGCCACCTCCTCCAGCTCGGCGTGGTCGGGCCGTTCGGCCTCGACGAGCTGCCGGTTGACGCGGGCCAGCGTCGCCCCGTCCTCGTCGAGGACGAAGCACCGCCCGCCGCTCATCCCGGCGCCGATGTTCCCACCGGTCGGTCCGATGACCACGACGGTCCCGCCGGTCATGTACTCGCAGGCGTGATCGCCCGTCCCCTCGACGACCGCGGTCGCCCCGGAGTTCCGGACCGCGAACCGCTCGCCGGCGCGGCCCGCGACGAACAGCTCGCCCCCGGTGGCGCCGTACAGCGCGGTGTTGCCGATCAGGACCGGATCACCGGCGTCGTCGGCCGGCGGCCGGACGACCAGGCGCGCCCCGCCGAGCCCCTTCCCGACGTAGTCGTTCGCCTCGCCCTCGAGGACGAGCTCGACCCCACGGCTCGCGAACGCGCCGAAGGACTGCCCGGCCGAACCGGTGAACCGCAGTCGGGCCAGGCCCGGGGGGTCCTGCTCGCCGAACTCGAGGCCGACGGCGCCGCCGAGCCGCGCCCCGACCGTCCGGTCCGACGGCGCGATGTCGTAGGCGAACTCGCTGATCCCGCCGAGGAACACGGTCTCGAGCGCGTCCTCCGCGACGCGGTCCCCGAGCTCGGAGCGCGGGTCCTGGATCGGCTCGCGCGCGACGAACCGCCGCTCGCCGGTACCGGGGTCCGCGAGCAGCGCCCCGACGTCGAGACGGGCCGCGACGCCCTCGAGGTCCGACCGCGGCCCGAGCAGGTCGACCCGGCCGATCGCCGCGTCCAGCGACCGCAGCCCGGCGGCCGCCAGCAGCTCGCGGACCTCCTCGGCGACCATCACGAGGTACGCGGCGACCGTGTCCGGCGTCCCGGTGAACTTCTCGCGCAGGTCGAGCCGCTGCGTCGCGACGCCGACCGGGCAGGTGTCGCGGTGGCAGGCCCGGGCCATGATGCAGCCCTCGGCGAACAGGGCGGCGGTGCCGAAGGCGTACTCGTCCGCCCCGAGCAGGGCCGCGAGCACCACGTCGTGTCCGGTCTTGAACCCGCCGTCGACGCGGAGCCGGACGCGCCCGCGCAGGCCCTGCGCGCGCAGCGTCCGCTGGACCTCGGCCAGCCCCAGCTCCCACGGCATGCCGGCGTGCTGGATCGACGACAGCGGAGACGCCCCCGTGCCGCCGTCGTTCCCCGAGATGTGGATCGAGTCCGCGAGCGCCTTCACGACGCCGGCCGCCACCGTCCCGATGCCCGAGAGCGCGACGAGCTTCACGTCGACGAGGGCGTCCGGGTTGACCTGCTTCAGGTCGAAGATCAGCTGGGCCAGGTCCTCGATCGAGTAGATGTCGTGGTGCGGCGGAGGGCTGATCAGCTGCACGCCCGGCGTCGTGTGGCGGAGGCGGGCGATCTCGTCGGTGACCTTGTGGCCCGGGATCTGGCCGCCCTCACCCGGCTTCGAGCCCTGCGCCATCTTGATCTGGAGGATCTCGGCGTTCGCGAGGTAGGCCGGGGTCACGCCGAACCGTCCGGACGCGACCTGCTTGATGCGGCAGTCGAGGTCGCGGGTCGTGCCGCGGGTCCGGAACCGGGCCGGGTCCTCACCGCCCTCCCCCGAGTTCGCCCGGCCACCGATGAGGTTCATCGCGGCGGCCAGCGTCTCGTGCGCCTCCTTCGAGAGGGCGCCGTGCGACATCGCGCCGGTGGAGAACCGGGCCGTGATCGCGGCGACGGACTCGACCTCGTCCAGCGGGACCGGCGCGCCCGTCCCGACGACGTGGAGCAGGTCCCGCGGGAACGCGGCCGGACGGGACCGGACGCTGGCGCTGAACACGCGGTAGAGGTCGGTCCGGCCCTCGGACGCCGCGGTCCGCAGCAGCGCCGCGGTCGGGCCGTCCACGTCCTCCGCCCCGGTGCCGTCCAGGACGAACGGCGCCGTGCTCGGGGTCCGTCCGAGGCCCAGCGCGTCGTGCAGCGCGTCGATGACCGGCTTCGACATGTCGTGGAACTCGCCGTCGCGCCGCCACTTGATGATGCCGGGACTCGGCAGCGCCGCCTCGCCGTCACCGTCCGACCCGACGGTGGCCGCGGCCGCGTGCTGCGCCAGGACGACCTCGGCGAGGTCGGTGAACCCGAGCCCCCCCAGGACCGACGTCGTCCCGGTGAAGCAGCGGTCGACGACCTCCTGCGCGAGCCCGAGCGCCTCGAAGATCTGGGCCGAGCGGTAGGAGTCGAGGACGCAGATGCCCATCTTCGACATGATCTTCCGGACGCCGTCCTCCAGCGCCTCGCGCAGCCGCTCCTGGGCGACCGAGGCCGTCGGGTTGTCCCCGCCGATCCGGTCCTCGTCGGCCAGCGCCGCGACGGTCTCGAGCAGCAGCCGCGGTGCGATCGCGTCGGCGCCGTACCCGAGCAGCGTCGCGAGGTCGTGCGTGTCGCGGGCCTCGTCGGTCTCGGCGACGAGCGAGGTCCGCGTCCGCAGCCCCTCGGCGACGAGCCGCTGATGGACCGCGCCGACGGCCAGCAGCGCCGGGATCCTGCACCGCTCGTCGTCGGTCCCCGTGTCCGAGACGACGACGATCCCGGCGCCGGCCCGGACATGGGCGACCGCCTCGTCGCCGAGCCGGTCCAACGCCGGGGCGAGGCCACCGGGTCCGTCGGAGACGGCGAACGTCGCGTCGACGGCCTGGACGGCGAACGGCAGCCGCGGGTCCAGCGCCAGCCGCTTCAGCCCGTCGGGCGTCAGCAGGAAGCTGTCGAGCTCGACGAGTCGGGCCGCCTCCGGCCCCTCGGTCAGCAGCGGGGCCCGCGGCCCCAGCAGCGTCCGGATGCTCATCACCTCGCGCTCGCGGAGGTGGTCGATCGGCGGGTTGGTCACCTGCGCGAACCGCTGCTTCAGCAGGTGCGAGACCGGACGGTGGACGAGCGAGAGCGACTCGATCGGCGTGTCGTCGCCCATCGACGAGACGGGCTCCTTCCCCTGGGTCGCCATCGGCCGCACGACGCCGGTGATCTCCTCCTTCGTGAAGCCGTACGCGAGCTGCCGGCGGAGCAGGTCCTCGCCGACGTGCTCGACCGGCGCACCGGTCCCGGCCGGGACCAGCCCCGTTCGGAGCCACTCGCCGTACGGCGCGCGCGCGGCGAGGTCGCGCTTGATGGCCGCGTCCTCCTGGAGCCCGCCGGCGTCGGGGTCGACGCAGAGCATCTGGCCGGGGCCGAGACGGGCCCGCCGGACCCGCGCGTCCCCGGCGCCCGGGAGGTCGACGCGGACCGCGCCGACCTCGCTGGCCGCGACGACCAGCCCGTCGGTCCGGACGTGGTACCGGAGCGGCCGCAGCCCGTTGCGGTCCAGCGCCGCGCCGACCCGACGGCCGTCGGTGAAGATCAGCGCGGCCGGACCGTCCCACGGCTCGACCAGGCCGGCGTGGTAGCGGTGGAAGTCCCGGACATCGGCGTCGAGGTCGTGCCGCGCCTCCCACGCCTGCGGGACCAGCATCGCCTGGGCGTGCCGGACGTCGCGGCCGCCGAGCACGAGCAGCTCGAGCGCCGCGTCGAGGCGCGCCGAGTCCGACCCCTCGACGTCGAGGACGGGTCGCAGCAGGTCCGCCTCGATCCAGTCGGTCCCGTCGAGCGCGAGCGCACCGGGGGCCAGCTGCCCCTCCCGGGCCAGCATGAGGTTGACGTTCCCCTCGATGGTGTTGATCTCCCCGTTGTGGCAGAGCATCCGGAACGGCTGCGCCCGGGCCCAGGTCGGGGCGGTGTTCGTCGAGAACCGCGAGTGGAACACGGCCAGGGCCGAGACGTACCGCGGGTCCGCGAGGTCGGGGTAGAAGTCGCCGAGCTGCGCGGCGTCGGCCATCGCCTTGTACGTCACCGTCCGGTAGGACCAGCTGGCCGCGTACAGCGGGACGGCGGCCGCGGCGGCGGCCCGCTCGGCACGGCGGCGCAGCCGGTGGGCCAGCCGTTCGGCCGCCAGGTCGTCGAGCCCCGCGGGACGGGCCAGCAGCGCCTGGACCAGCGCCGGCATCGCCGCCCGGGCCTCGGGCCCGATCGCCTCCGGCCGGTGGGGGACGTCGCGCCAGGCGAGCAGGGCCACCCCTTCGTCCTCGCAGGCCGCCGCGACGGCGGCGCGGGCCGCCTCGCGGGCCGCTGCGCCCGCCTCGTCGTCCCGGCCGTCGAGGAACAGCGCCGCGACCCCGACCCCGTCGCCGGCCGCGACGCGGCCGCCGGCCTCGGCGACCCAGGTCCGTGCGAGGTCCTGCGGGATCTGGGTCAGCAGCCCGGCGCCGTCACCCGACGCGGCGTCGGCGGCGACGGCGCCGCGATGACGGACCCCGCACAGCCCCTCGAGGGCCAGCCGGACCACGTCGTGGGAGGCGGCGCCGTCCGACGTCGCGACGAACCCGATGCCGCAGGCGTCGCGCTCGGACGGGGGGGAGAACGGCGAGAGGGCGGACATCTCGGCTCCTGCCGCGCACCGCGGAGGAGCCGGCGGCGCCGACCCCGGTCCGCGACGCGACCGCGTCGGGGGGTGGGGGCGCCGGACCGGGGGTCCGGCGGACGAGCGCCGTTGCTCGGGCCCGGAGGCTACCGACGGCCCGGGTCGACCGCCGCCAGTCGCACCTGCCCGCGGGCGACGGGGCGCCCGTCCGAGGCACGGGTCAGCTCGACCAGCCAGAGCTGCTGGGTGCGGCCGACCTGGACGGGCGTGGCGACCCCGTCGACCCGGCCCGACGCGACGGGCCGGAGGAAGTCGGTGGCGTTGTGCACACCGACGCAGACGCGGCCGTCGCGCAGGGCGTGGAGCGTCGCGAGGACCGAGGCCATGGACTCGACGACGCTGCACCAGACCCCGCCGTGGACGATGCCCGACGGCTGGTGGTGCGACGGGGTCACGTCGAGGTGGGCCTCGCCGCGGTCGGCCGCGATGCGGTCCCAGACCAGCCCGACGGTCCGGCTGCCGAAGGCGTCGTCGAACATCCCGCGCAGCGTCCCGAGGTCCTCGCCCGCGAGCGCCTCGCCGTCGGCCAGGCGCGCGACCGCGCCGGTGACCGCCGTCCCGAACGGGTCCGTCGTCACGCGACCTCCTCGACCCGGCCGACGCTAGCGTCCACGCCACCCAGTCCCGCGAGCGAGCCGGAGTCGACGTGTCCCCCGTCCCCCAGCCGAAGCACCGCAGCCGCGAGGTGACCGAGGGGTTCGAGCGCGCGCCGGCCCGAGCGATGCTCCGCGCGGTCGGGATGACCGACGCGGACTGGGACCGGCCGCAGGTCGGGGTCGCCTCGTCCTGGAACGAGGTCACCCCCTGCAACATGCCGCTGGACCGCCTCGCGAAGCGGGCGAAGGACGGCGTCCGCGACGCCGGCGGCTTCCCGCTGGAGTTCACGACGATCGCCGTCTCGGACGGCATCTCGATGGGGCACGAGGGGATGCGGGCCTCGCTCGTGAGCCGCGAGGTCATCGCCGACTCGGTCGAGACCGTGATGCACGCCGAGCGGCTCGACGGCATGGTCACGCTGGCCGGCTGCGACAAGTCGCTGCCGGGGATGGTGATGGCGGCCGTGCGGCTCGACGTCCCGAGCGCGTTCGTCTACGCCGGATCGATCCTGCCCGGGCGGCTCGGCGACCGCGACATCACGATCCAGGACGTCTTCGAGGCCGTCGGGGCCCGTGCTCGGGGCCAGATCGACGACGAGGAGCTGGGCGCGATCGAGCGGGCCGCCTGCCCGTCCGAGGGCTCCTGCGGCGGGATGTTCACCGCGAACACGATGGCCTCCGCGATCGAGGCGATGGGCCTGGCGCTGCTCGGATCCTCGTCGGCCCCCGCACCGGACCCGCGCCGCGACGACGCAGCCCGGCGCAGCGGCGCCGCCGTCGTCCGGCTGCTCGAGCTCGGCATCTCGGCCCGGGACATCGTGACCCGCGAGGCGCTCGAGAACGCGGTCAGCGTCGTCAGCGCCGTCGGCGGCTCCACGAACGCCGTCCTGCACCTGCTCGCGATCGCGGCCGAGGCCGGCGTGCCGTTCACGCTCGACGACTTCGACCGCGTCGCGCGGCGCGTGCCCCACCTCGCCGACACCAAGCCGGGCGGTCGGTACGTGATGAACGACCTCGACCGCATCGGGGGCGTTCCGGTCGTCCTGCGGGAGCTGCTCGAGGCGGGTCTGCTGCACGGCGACTGCCGGACCGTCTCGGGCCGGACCATCGCCGAGGACCTGGCCGAGCTGGACCCGCCGCGGCCCGACGGCACGGTCGTCCACCCGTCCTCCGACCCCATCCACGCCGACGGCGGGCTCGCCATCCTGCGCGGGTCGCTCGCGCCGGACGGCGCGGTCGTGAAGGTCGCGGGCATCGGCCCCGATCAGCTGCGGTTCGAGGGTCCGGCCCGGGTCTTCGACGGCGAGCAGGGCGCGATGGCCGCGGTCCTGACCGGTGGTGTCCAGCCCGGGGACGTGGTCGTGATCCGGTACGAGGGCCCGCGGGGCGGTCCGGGCATGCGGGAGATGCTCGCGGTGACCTCCGCGATCAAGGGCGCCGGCCTCGGGAGCAGCGTGGCGCTGCTGACCGACGGACGGTTCTCGGGTGCGACGCACGGCTTCTCGATCGGGCACGTCGCCCCCGAGGCGACCGAGGCCGGACCGATCGCGCTCGTCGCGGACGGGGACCGCATCCGCATCGACGTGCCCGCGCGGTCGATCGATCTGCTCGTCGGGCCCGAGGTGCTCGAGGAGCGGCGGCGCGACTGGTCGCCCCCGCCGCCGCGCTACACCCGTGGCGTGCTCGCGAAGTACGCCCGGACGGTCGGGTCGGCCGCGACCGGCGCGACGACCGCGGTCTGATGCAGTTCGACGAGCTGCGGTTCCTCGCGCAGCAGGCCGCCGTCGATCTCGTCGGCCGGGGCCGACCGGTCGTCCCGACGGTGGTCCTGCCGGGCCCCTCCCGGACGGTGCTGCTCGCGCTGCCGGACCTCCCGGACGACGACGAGGACCGCCACGCCGTGCTCGCCGGCGTCGCGACCGACCGGATCGCCGCCGACGGCGTGCCGTGCTGGGGGTTCGTCGCGGAGGCCGACGTCGCGGGCCGCGACGGCGTCCTCGTCGCCTACGGGGCCCGGCGCCACGCCCCCGAGCTGACCGCAGCGCACTTCGACGCGGACGACGCGCTCGACGCGTTCGTCCCGGCGGAGCCGCTGGACCCGACGGCGCTGCCGTTCCTCCACCCGCTGCAGCACGCGGTGGACGCGCTGCCGGGGACGGGGGACGCGTTCGCGGACCTCGACCCGAAGCGGGCCGGCGGCGAGGGGCTCCCGCTGCACCCCTGATGCGGCCGCTCAGCCCGCCGCGCCGACCCGGTCGAGGAGTCCTCGGGCGTGCGCGGCCATGTCGAACGTCGGGTCGATGAGCGAGGTCAGCCCGTACCCCGTGAGCGAGGCCAGCACGGCCTGCGCGCGCTCCCGGGCCGAGGCGTCGTCCAGCGCCGGGTCCTCCCGCCGGCAGGCCGCCGCGAACCGGTCGACGCGGAGGCGGTGGCTCCGGAGGACGCGGGCGGCGATCGCCGGGTCGGTCAGCCCCAGCCCCGCGAGCTGGAGGTAGATCCGCGCGACCGTCGGGGAGTCCGTGATGAAGGTCACGAACGCCCCGACGAGGTCGGTCAGGCGGTCGTCGCCGGCACCGGGGGCCTCGGGGTGCGGGTCGACCGCGTCCAGCGTCTCGCGGACGACCTCGAAGACCGCCGACTCCTTCGAGTCGAAGAGGTTGTAGAAGCTGCCGACCCCGACGCCGGCCGCGGTCGTGACCCGCTTCAGCGTGACGCCCTCGAGGCCCCCCTCGGCCAGCAGGTCCCGGGTCGCCGCCAGGATCCGGTCGCGGGTCTCGATGCCGACGCGGTACCGGGCCACCGGCTCCTCCTCGTCGACGTCGGGGTCGCCGGGCCTCCGGCGCGGCGGGACGCTACCCCCGGGCACCCCGCGGATCGCCGTGCGCGGCGCTCCGGGGAACTTGAGTGTACGCTCCAGATTCACCGGGGACGTCCCGGGCGAGTCGGAGCCGGACGATGAGCCACTACCGCAGCAACCTCCGCGACGTCGACTTCAACCTCTTCGAGGTCCTCGGCGCCGACGCCTACTACGGCACCGGCCCGTTCGCGTCGGTCGACGTGGACCAGGCCCGGATGCTGATGGGCGAGTTCGAGCGGTTCTGCCGTGAGTCCGCCTGGGCCGAGTCGTTCGTGCCGGCCGATCGCGAGGAGCTGCACCTCTCCCCCGAGGGGGACGTCACCCTCCCGCCCGCGCTCGAGGAGGGGCTGCGCGCGTACTACGAGGCCGGGTGGCACCTGCTGCCGCTGCCCGAGTCGCTCGGCGGGTACGGCGCGGCGCCGTCGCTGCGGTGGGTCGCGTCGGAGCTCGCGGCCGGTGGGAACGCCACGGCGTCGCTCTGGCCGATCGGGCCGCTGATGGCCGGCATCATCGACGCCGTCGGGACGAAGGGGCAGCGGGAGCGGTTCGCGCTGCCGATGGTCGAGCATCCCTGGGGCGGGACCATGGTGCTGACCGAGCCGGACGCCGGTTCCGACGTCGGCGCCGGGACGACCCGGGCGGTCAGGGTCGCGGACAACGGCGCCGAGGACCTCGGCAGCGTCTACCACCTCACCGGCATCAAGCGCTTCATCACCTCGGCCGACGCGACGCCGCTGCACGCCAACACCGTGCACCTCGCGCTGGCCCGTCCCGAGGGCGCGGGACCCGGCACGAAGGGGCTGTCGCTGTTCATCGTGCCGAAGTACCTCGTCGAGGCCGACGGCTCGCTGGGGGCGCGCAACGGCGTCCGCGTCTCGAACCTCGAGCACAAGATGGGCATCCGCGGGTCGGCGACGTGCGAGCTCTCGCTCGGTCAGGACGGGACGCCCTGCGTCGGCTACCTCGTCGGCGACGTCCACGACGGCATCCGCCAGATGTTCATGGTGATCGAGTACGCCCGGATGATGGTCGGGACGAAGGCGATGTCGACCCTCTCCACCGGGTACCTCAACGCCCTCGAGTACGCGAAGCTCCGCCAGCAGGGCGCCGACCTGACGCGGTCGGCCGACAAGACGGCCCCGCGGGTCCCGATCGTCCAGCACCCGGACGTCCGGCGGATGCTGATGGAGCAGAAGTCGCACGCCGAGGGGATGCGCGCCCTGGTGATGTACACCGGCTGGGTCCAGGACATGGCGGCGCTGGCCGGCGAGGGCAGCGAGGACCACGCGACCTGGCTGCGCCGCGAGGACCTGCTGCTGCCCCTCGTGAAGGGGTACTGCTCGGAGAAGGCGTACGAGCTGCTCGGCTCGATGACGCTGCAGACCTTCGGGGGCTCGGGCTACACGCAGGACTACCCGATCGAGCAGTACGTGCGGGACGCGAAGATCGACACCCTGTACGAGGGCACGACGGCGATCCAGGCCCTCGACCTCCTGTTCCGCAAGATCGTCCGCGACCAGGGCGCGACGCTGACGTGGCTGTCCGACCAGGTCCGCGAGTTCGTGAAGGCCGGGGACGGCGACGACCCGCTCGAGGCCGAGCGGGCGCTGCTCGGGGAGGCGCTCGAGGAGGCGCAGCAGCACCTCGGGACGCTGCTGACGCACGCGATGGCCTCGATGCAGGAGGCGGAGCGCGAGCGCATCCACCTGGCGGGGCTCCACACGACCGCGTTCCTGTTCTCGCTGGCCGAGGTCGTCATCGCCTGGCTGCTGCTCCGGCAGGCCGAGGTCGCCGGGACCCGCCACGCCGCCCTCGAGGACGGGGCGGAGCCCGCGGCCGGCCGCGACCGCGCGGCCGAGCTCGCGTTCTACGCGGGGAAGGTCGCGACGGCGCGGTGGTTCGCCCGCAACGTGCTGCCGAAGGTCGCGACCCGACGGGGCGTGGCCGCGCAGGAGGACGGCGCGCTGATGGCGCTGGCCGTCGAGTCCCTCTAGGACGCCGCCCGGACCGCGCCGGCCGCGAGCAGCGCCGCGACGGCCGCCCCGTCGTACCCGGCCCCGGCCAGGACGTCGTGGGTCGCCGACCCCGGCACCGGCGGCGGCACGGGGACGGCGGGCGGGGCGCCGTCGAACCGCGGTGCCGGGGTCGGCACGGGCAGCGTCAGGCCCTCCAGCACGGTGAACGTGCCCCGGGCGCGGTGGTGGGGGTGCGCCGCCGCCTCGTCGAGGCCGAGGACCGGGGTGACGCAGGCGTCGGTCCCGGCGAAGACCTCGGTCCAGGCGTCCCGTGGTCGGGCCGCGAACGCCGCGGCCAGCGCGGCCCGCAGCTCGGGCCACCCCGCGCGGTCGTGCTGCGGCCGGGCCGACGCGTCGAGGCCGAGCCCCGCGAGCAGCGCCGCGTAGAACGGGGGCTCGATCGCGCCGACCGCCACGTACCGGCCGTCGGCGCAGGCGTAGGTCGCGTAGAACGGCGCCCCGCCGTCCAGCAGGTTCGTCCCCCGCTCCGCCGTCCAGGCCCCGAGCCCGGCCAGTCCGCGGACGAACGCGGTCAGCGAGGCGGCCCCGTCCACCATCGCCGCGTCGACGACGCGGCCCCGACCGGTCCGACCGCGCTCGAGGAGCGCGGCCAGCACGCCGAGCGCCAGGAACGTCCCGCCGCCGCCGAGGTCGGCGAGGTAGTTCACCGCCGGCGCCGGCGGCCCGTCGGCCGGCCCGAGCGTCGCCACCGCGCCGGCGAGCGCCGCGTAGTTCAGGTCGTGCCCGGCCCGCGGCGCGAGCGGACCCTCCTGGCCCCAGCCGGTCATCCGCGCGTACACCAGCCCGGGCCGTGACGGCAGGACGTCCTCGGGCCCGAGCCCGAGGCGCTCGGCGACACCCGGCCGGAACGCCTCGACCAGGACGTCCGCGTCGTCGAGCAGCCGCCGGACGACGGCGACGCCGTCGGGATGCTTCAGGTCGACCACGATCGAGCGCCGACCGCGCCGGACCCCGACGTGGGCGGCGACCTCCGCGCCGGCGTCCGGCCGGTCCACCACGACGACGTCCGCCCCGAGGTCGGCGAGGAGCATGACGCCGTACGGCGCGGCGCCGAGCCCGGCCAGCTCGACCACGCGGATCCCGGTCAGCGGTCCCGGCACGGCGACCTCCCCGGCGGAGCGGACGGCGACGCGGACGGCGGGCGTACCGTCGCCGCATGGACGCTACGCGGCCCCCGCTCCCCCGCCTCGCGGCCGCCGCCGCCGCGGTGACCCTCGCCGTCGCCGGCGTGGTCGTCGCCGCGATCACCGGCGGCGGCCCGGGCCCGGAGCCGGCGGCGGCCCCGGCCGGCGCGACCACGGTCGCGTCCGGGTCCGGCCCCGCCCGGGCGGTCGGCTGGGCCCCCTGGGACCGGGACGCGGCGGGTCGGCCGCTGCGATGGGACCCCTGCACGCCCGTCCGGTTCGTCCTGCGGGCCGACGGCGCGCCGCCCGGCGCGGAGGCGGACCTGGCCGAGGCGCTGCGCCGGCTCGCCGCCGCGACCGGACACGACCTGCACCTCGTCGGCACGACCGACGAGGCCCCGGCCGCCGACCGTCCCCTCGTCGTCCGGACCGCGGAGGGGTGGCGATGGGCGCCCGTCCTCGTCGCCTGGGCGGCGCCCGGGGCCGGGGGGACGCCGCTGGGGCCGCACGACCGCGGGGTGGCCGTCCCCGTCGCGGTCCGGGACGGCGACCGCCACGCGCTGGTCACGGGCCAGCTCGTCCTGAACGCGGCGCGGACCGACCTGCGGCCCGGCTTCGGGGACCGCGCCGACGCGTGGGGCGCCACGCTGCTGCACGAGCTCGGGCACCTGCTCGGTCTCGACCATGTGGACGACCCGGCGCAGCTGATGGCGGCCGCGCCCGGCGCCGGACCGGTCGCGCTGGGGTCCGGGGACCTCGCCGGACTCGCGGCGGTCGGGGCGGACGGGGGCTGCGTCGCGACGCCGTCGCCGACGGTCGGACGGGGGCTCGGCTGAGCGTCGGACCGTGACGCCGGCCGTCAGGCCGGGCTGCCGCCGCCCGCGCCCGACATGCCCCCGTCGACCGGGAGGACCGCGCCCGTGATCCAGGCCGCGGCGTCCGAGAGGAGGAACGTCACCGCCCGGGCCACGTCCTCCGGTTCGCCGAGTCGTCCCAGCGGATGCGCCCTCGCCGCACGCGCGGGGTCGTCGACCCAGAGCGCCTCGGCCAGCCGGGTCCGCACGATGGCCGCCGCGACGGCGTTCACCCGGACGCCCGGCGCGAGCTCGTGGGCGAGCTGGCGCACGAGGTGGTGGAGCGCCGCCTTCGAGACGTTGTACGCGCCGAGGACCGGTCCGGGCATCAGCCCCCCGACCGAGCCGGTCGCGACGATGCTGCCGCCGTGCGCCGCCATCCAGCCGTCCCAGGCGGCCCGGGCCCAGACCAGCGGGGCGCGCTGGTTGAGGTCCCACGTCGCGTCGACCGCCGCGAGGTCGACCTCCATCAGCGGCCCGGCCGACGGGTTCGTCCCGGCGTTCAGCACCGCGAGGTCGCACCGGCCGAACCGGTCGACGGCGGTCGCGACGGCCTCGCGGGCGTGGGCCTCGTCCCGGGCGTTCCCGACCACGGGGACGACGCGCTCGCCCAGCTCCTCGGCCAGCGCGGCCAGCGTCCCCTCGCGGCGGCCGCAGATCACGACCCCCGCGGCGCCGCCGGCCAGCAGCTCGCGGACGACGGCCTCGCCGATGCCCCGACTGGCCCCGGTCACGACCCCCGCGCGGCCGTCGAGGCGGACGTCCATCAGGCCTCCGCGACGACGCCGTCGATGGCGGCCGCGAGCGCGACGTCCTTCGCGGTGATCCCACCCTCGTCGTGGGTCGTGAGGCGGATCCCGACGTTCCAGTAGACGTTGGTCAGCTCGGGATGGTGGTCCGCCGCCTCGGCGAGGTCGGCGACGCGGACGACGAACCGGATCGCGGCCATGAAGGACGGGAACCGCAGGTCGCGGACGAGGGCGTCGCCGTCCCGCCGCCAGCCGTCGAGGTCGGCGAGGGCCGCCGTGACCGCGTCGTCGTCGAGGATCGCCATACCCGCGTGGGTACCAGCGGGACGACGGCCGCGCCACCCGGGGCCGCGGCCCCTACCGTCGCGCGTCCCCGACCGGAGCGAGCGCGTGCGCGGCCTGCCGATGTTCCCGCTCGGCACCGTCCTGCTCCCCCACATGGTGCTGCCGCTCCACGTCTTCGAGCCGCGGTACCGCCAGCTGTTCCGCGAGCTGATGGACGGTCCGCCGGACGACCGCGTGTTCGGCGTCGTCCGTGTCACGGCGGGCGACGAGGTCGGCGGCGGCGAGGACCGCGCCGACGTCGGGACGGTGGCCCGCGTGCTGCAGGCCGAGGAGCTCCCCGACGGCCGGTGGCTGGCGGTGACGGTCGGCACGCGCCGGCTCCGCGTCGCGTCCTGGTGGCCCGACGACCCCTACCCCCAGGCCGGCGTCGAGGTCCTCGCCGACGACGGACCGGACGGGACCGACCTGGCGCAGCGGGACCTCCTCGTCCCGCGCGTCCGCCGCCTGCTGGCGCTCCGCTCCGAGCTCGGGGACACGACCGTCCCCTCGACCTTCGAGCTCTCGGCGGACCCGGCCACGTCGTGCTGGCAGCTGCTGGTCCTGACCCCCCTGCCGGAGGCCGCGGCCGAGCGGCTCCTCGGGCTGGACCGCTGGGCGGAGCGGCTCGACGCGTTCGGGGCGGAGCTGGCCGCGCTCGAGGCCGCGGGTGCGGACGAGCTGCGCGGCGGCGGTCGGGACTGACGGATGTGCGGCCGGTTCGTGCAGGTCTCCTCCCCCGCACGGCTGGCGCTGGCGCTCGGCGCCGTGGACGTCAGCGGCGACGCGCTCCGGCCGCGGCACAACGTCGCGCCGTCGACCGAGGTCGCGGCCGTCCTCGAGTCCGACGGTCGGCGGCTCGGCGCCCTGCGATGGGGGTTCGTCCCGTCCTGGTCCCGTGACCCGGCCGACGGACCCCGTCCGATCAACGCCCGCGCGGAGGGGGCGGCGACCTCCCGCCTGTTCGGCCCCTCGGTGCGCGGACGGCGGTGCGTCGTCCCGGTCGACGGCTGGTACGAGTGGACCGAGGAGGACGGCGCGCGCCAGCCGTACCTGCTCCGCGACCCGGACGGCGAGCCGGCGGCGCTGGCCGCGCTGTGGTCGACGTGGCGGGACCCGGCCGGGACGGTGCCACCGCTGGCGACCGTCGCGCTCGTGACGACCGAGGCCCGGGGGGCGGCCGCGACGGTGCACCACCGGATGCCGCTGGTCCTGGCCGGGGCGGACCTCGACGCCTGGCTCGACCCGGCCACGCCGGACCCCGCGGCGCTGCTGGCCCGCACGGCGGCGACGGCCGCGCCGACGCTCGAGGTGCGGCGGGTCTCGCGCCGCGTCAACGACGTGCGCAACGACGACCCGTCGCTGCTCGAGGCCGTCCCCGGGTGAGCGCGCGGGGTCGCGCGGGGTGAGGTGTCGGGAGGCGCCGGCCGATAAGCCGGATCCTGTCCCCGCGACCGGTCACCCGGTCGCGGGTGGCGACCATCTCTCTGGGACGCCGGTCTCCCGACGCCTCCTGCGGCCCACCTGGGACGTGACGGGCGGGCGACCCTGTCCCTGCTCGGCCTTGCTCCGGGTGGGGCTTGCCGATCCGCGACGGTCACCCGCCGCGCTGGTGGGCTCTTACCCCACCGTTTCACCCTTGCCCGCTCCGGCCGGAGCCGGTCGCTGGCGGTCTGCTCTCTGTGGCGCTCTCCGCGCGTCACCGCGCCTGGGCGTTACCCAGCACCCTGCCCTGTGGAGTCCGGACTTTCCTCACCCGGCGGCGGACCGCCGGGCGCGGTCGCCTGTCCGGCGCCTCCCGACCGGGCGAGGGTACGCGTCCGCGCCGCGTCCACGCTGGCCGATCCGGGCGCGGCCCTGCGGGCTGGCGTAGCCTCGCCGCGTCGGGCCCCGGGCCCGGGATCGGCCGCGCGTGGACGCCCCGCTCCTCATCGTCGCGAACCGCCTCCCGCTGGTCCGCGACGCCGCCGGCTGGCGCCCCGCCTCGGGCGGCCTCGTCACCGCGCTGACCCCCGTCGTCGCCCGCGTCGGCGGGACCTGGGTCGGATGGGACGAGGACGCGGCCGGCGTCCCGGACCGCGTCGAGGGCCTCGACTGCGACCTCCGTGCGGTCGCGCTCGAACCGGGGCTGGTCGACGGCTTCTACCACGGGTTCACGAACCGGACCCTCTGGCCGCTGTTCCACGACCTGGTCGTGCAGCCGGTCATCGACCGCGCGTGGTGGCGGTCGTACGAGACGGTGACCCGGCGCTTCGCCGACGCCGTCGCGGCCGCGGTCGAGGCGTCCCCGGTCCCGCCGACCGTCTGGATCCAGGACTACCACCTGCTGCTGCTGCCGCGGCTGCTCCGGGAGCGGTTCCCGAACCTCCGCATCGGCGTCTTCCTCCACACGCCGTTCCCCGCCCCCGAGCTGTTCGCCCGCCTGCCCTGGCGTGACGCGCTGCTGGGCGGGATGCTGGCGGCCGACGCGGTCGGGTTCCACACCGCGCCGTACCGCGACAACTTCCTCCGGACGGTGAACCGCGTCTTCCCCGACGCCACGGTCATGGCCGACGAGGTCCACGCCCCCGACGGCCACCGCACCCGGGCGACGGTCCATCCGATCTCGATCGACACCGCGGCGTTCGCGGCGCTGGCCACCGAGCCGGCGACCGACGCCGCGGTCGCCGAGCTGCGCGCGCACTTCGGCGACCGCCGCGTGCTGCTCGGCGTGGACCGGCTCGACTACACGAAGGGCATCCGGCACCGGCTCCAGGCGATCGAGCTGCTGCTCGAGCGCCGCCCCGACCTGCGCGGGCGGTTCGTCTTCGTCCAGGTCGCCGTCCCGAGCCGCGACGACGTCGAGGAGTACCGGCGCCTGCGGACCCAGGTCGAGACCGAGGTCGGCCGCATCAACGGTCGGTTCACCGAACCGGGCCGGGACGTCCCCGTGCACTACCTCCACCGGAACGTCGACCGCACGACGCTGGCCGCGCACTACCGCCTGGCCGACGTGATGTGCGTGACGCCGCTGAAGGACGGCATGAACCTGGTCGCGAAGGAGTTCGTGACCGTCCAGGACGCGACCGACGGCGACGGCGTGCTGCTGCTCAGCGAGTTCTGCGGGACCGCCCAGGAGTTCGGCCACGACGCGGTGCGGTGCAACCCTTTCGACGTCGAGGGCCTGGCGGCCCGCATGGAGGGTGCGCTGGAGCTGGCGCCGGAGGACCGGCGGGGCCGGATCGCGCGCATGGCCGCCACCGTCCGGGACCACGACGTCTTCCGCTGGGTCGACGAGGAGCTGGCCGCCATCGGCGGCGACGCGTGAGCGACGCCGCGGTCGCCGACCCCGCCGACCCCACCGACCTCGCGGCACGGATCCTCGCGGCCGGCGCCCGCCCCCCGCTCGTCGTCCTCGACCACGACGGGACCCTCTCCCCCATCGCGCCGACGCCGGACGCGGCGACGCTGCCCGCGGCCGCACGGACGGCCGTCGCCGCGCTCGCGGCCCGCACGGAGGTCGTCGTGCTCTCCGGTCGGGGCCTCGACGACCTCGTCGACCGGCTCGGCGACCTCGGCGTCGCGATCGTCGCGGAGCACGGACTCCGCCTGCGCCACCCCGACGGCACGATCGAGGCCCTCGCGACCCCGCCGGACGCCACGGTCCTCGCCCGGCTCCGGACCGACCTGGGGTCGCTGCTGGGCCACCGTCCCGGCTGGCTCGTCGAGGACAAGGGCGTCGGGCTCGCCGTCCACCACCGCCTCGTCCCGGCGGACGACGTCGCGGCGGTGCTGCCGCTGGTCCGCGACCTCCTCTCCGCCGCGGCCCGGACGGGCGGCGGCACCGTCCAGGACGGGCACGCCGTCGTCGAGCTCCGGGCCGCCGGGGCCGGGAAGGGGGCGGCCCTCCGGCACCTCGCGGCCGCCGCGCCGGGCCGGACGCCCGTGATGGTCGGGGACGACCGCACCGACGAGCCGGCGCTGGCCGCCGCCGAGGAGCTCGGCGGTGTCGGTGTCCTCGTCGCCACCGCCCCACGGCCGACGGCGGCCTCCGTGCGGCTCCCCGACCCGGACGCCGTCGCCGCCCTGCTGGCGGCGCTGGCCGACCGCCTCAGTCGGGGATGACGAGCAGCCGGCGGCAGTTCGGGCAGGTGGCGAGCGGCGGACCCGTCAGCAGCGCGTTGAGGTCCGAGCGGGGGAAGGTGATCCGGCAGGCCGTGCAGGCCTCGTCGCGGAGCACCCCGACGCCCGTCCCCTGCCCTCGGGCGGCCGCCTCCTCGTAGCGCGCGCGGAGCGGTTCCGGCAGCCGGGCCAGCACCGGCGCCCGCGCCGCGACGGCCGCCGCGATCCGGTCGGTCAGCTCGCCGGCGGCGGCGTCCCGCGCGGCGCGGGCCGCGGTCAGCTGCTCGGCCAGCGCGGCCCGGTCCGCGGCCAGCCCGGCCGCCTCGGTCTCGGCCGCCTCGACGGCCTCCATCACCTCGAGCAGCTGGTCCTCGTGCTCGCTCCGCCGCCGCTCGGTCGCCGCGACCTCGGCCTCCGCGGCCTGGATCTCGCGCATCTGCGTCAGGGAGCCGTCGAACAGCCGCGCGCGCTCCTCGTCGCGGCGCCGCGTCAGCGCATCGATCTCGCCCTCGACCTGGCGCTGGTCGCGCAGCGCCGCGTCGCGCCGGGCGGCGACGTCGTCCTCCGCCGCGACCAGGCGGGCGTCGCGGGTCTCGAGGTCCTCGACGACGCGCTGCTCCGGGAGCCCGTCGCGGCGGTGCTCCAGCCGACGCACCTCGTCGTCCGCGGCCTGCAGCTCCTGCAGGGCGGCCAGGTCGTCGGCGGTCGCGTCGCTCACGGCACCACCGTCGTCCAGGGGTCGGTCACGACCGCCGAGCGCACGACGGGCGCGACCAGGCCCCCCGCCGCGGCGTGCTCGGCGAGCCGGTCCGCGAACGCCGGCATCGCGGCCGCCTCCGTCGCGTGGTGACCGGCGTCGACCAGTGCGAGCCCGAGCGCCAGTGCGTCGAGCGCGACATGGTGGCGCACGTCGCCCGTGACGAGCACGTCGGCACCGGCCGCGAGGGCCTCCGCCGCGGCGTCGGCGCCGGCGCCGCCGAGGACCGCGACCCGGCGCACCGGACGGTCGGAGGGGCCGACGACGCGGACGGACGGGGCGTCCAGACCGGCGGCGACGCGGCGGGCGAGGTCGCCGAGCGCGAGCGCGTCGGGGAGGTCGCCGACCCGCCCCAGCGGGCGCGCCCCCGGCCGCTCCGGCGGGAGCAGCGGCGCCACGCCGACGAGTCCCAGCGCCGCGACGACGGGGTCCGACGTGCCCGTGCCGTCGTCGGCCGCGTCGAGGTTCGTGTGGGCCGCCGCGACCGTGACGCCGGTCCGGGCGGCGCGGAGCGCGAGCGCGCCGGGCGCCGTCGCCGTCGTCAGCGCCGCGAGGGGCCGGAGCAGCAGCGGGTGATGCGCGACGACCATGGTCGCGGGGACGGCCGCGGCCTCGTCGAGGACCTCGGCGGTGACGTCGAGGGTGACGAGGACGCGCGCGACCGGATCGTCGGGGTCCCCGACCTGCAGGCCGGGTCGGTCCCAGGAGGCGGCGTCGTGGTGGGGCCAGCCGCGGTCCAGGACGGCGAGCCAGGCTCCGACCGTGTCGCCCACGTCACCCGCTCCCGCCGCCGCACCGGACCGCGCCGACGTCCGCGGCGCCGACGTCGTCCCCGGGGAGCGTAGGCCCCCGGCACTACCCTCCGACCGGACCCGGTGGCGCACGACGGCACCGACCCGGGCGGGTAGCTCAGTCGGCCAGAGCGCCTCGTTTACACCGAGGAGGTCGGGGGTTCGAGCCCCTCCCCGCCCACGTCCGTCGGGTCCCGCGCGGGTCGCTCAGGCCGCGTCGGCGACCAGGGCCTCCAGCGCGATGGTCACCATCTCGCCGAACGTCCGCTCACGCTCGTCCGACGAGGTCTGCTCGCCCGACGGCACCAGGTCGGACACGGTCATGATCCCGAGCGCCCGGGCGCCGTGCTCGGCGGCGACGCCGTACAGACCGGCCGCCTCCATCTCGATGGCCAGCACGCCCATGCGCCGGAACATGTCGAGCTGCGTCGACCGCGGGTCGTAGAACAGGTCCGCGCTGTGGACGTTGCCGACCCGGACCGCGACGCCGGCCCGGTCGGCGGCGTCGGCGGCCGCCCGGAGCAGCGCGAAGTCCGCGATCGCGGCGAAGTCCTGGCCGCCGTACCGGGCCCGGTTCACCTGCGAGTCGGTGCAGGCGCCGGCCGCGAGGACCACGTCGCGCAGGCCGATGCCCTCGCCGACGCCGCCGCAGGAGCCGACACGGACGAGGCGCCGCACGCCGTACTCCTTCACCAGCTCGGTCGCGTAGATCGAGGCCGAGGGGATGCCCATCCCGGTCCCCATGACCGAGACCGGCATCCCGCGGTACGCGCCGGTGAACCCGAGCATGTTCCGGACCGCCGTGACCTCGTGGGCGTCGTCGAGGAACTGCTCGGCGATGTACCGCGCGCGGAGCGGGTCGCCGGGGAGGAGGACGGCCTCGGCGAAGGCGCCCGGCTCGGCGCTGATGTGCGGGGTGGGCATGACGGCTCCACGGGGCGAGGAGAGGAGGAGGACCGGACCTACCCTACTCGCAGGACGACACGGGGACGACGGTGACCGCAGGACGACGGCCGCCCCTCCCCCTCCGCGCCGCGGCCCGCGCGGTCGACGCCGCGCTCGAGGCGGCCGTCCCGCTCTCGTTCGGCCGACCCGGCCTGGTCGTCCGCCGGGCGCTGCCCGGGTGGGACCGCCGTCCCCCGGACGGGCGCGGACGGCGGGTGCTCGTGACGGGCGCGACCAGCGGGCTCGGCCTGGCGCTCGTCCGGATGCTCGCCGCCGCCGGGGCCGACGTCGTCGCGACCGCCCGCGACGACGCCCGCGGCGCGGCGCTGGCCGCGGAGCTGACGCGGACGGGGACGCCGGGCGTCACCGTCCTCCCGCTCGAGCTCGAGGACCTCGCCGGCGTGCGCCGGCTGGCGGCCGCGCTGGCCGACGCGGCGCCCGACGTGGTCGTCCACAACGCCGGCGCGATGCACGCCGAGCGCGCCGTCACGGGCGACGGGCTCGAGCGGACGTGGCAGGGCCACGTCGTCGCCCCGTTCCTCCTGACCGGACTGCTGCTGCCGGCGCTGCGCCGCCGGGCGGACGCGCGCGTCGTCCTCGTCACCTCCGGCGGGATGTACCTCGAGCCGCTCGTCGTGCGGCGCGTCGATTCGCCCCGGGGGTACCGCCCGGCCGTCGCGTACGCCCGGGCGAAGCGGGCCCAGGTGGAGCTGGCCACCGAGTGGCACCGACGGCTCGGTCCCGGCGGCGTGGTGCTCCACGCCGCGCACCCCGGCTGGGCCCGCACGCCGGGACTGGAGCGGTCGCTGCCCGGGTTCGCGCGGGCGACCTCCGCGCTGCTCCGCCGGCCCGAGGACGGGGCGGACACGCTGCGGCACCTCGCGCTGGCACCCCGCGACGCCGCGATCGACGCCGGCGGGCTGCTCTGGCACGACCGTCGACCCCGCGCGGCGGTCCGCGTCCCCCGCACACGGACGACCGCGGAGGAACGGGCGCGGCTCTGGGAGCGGCTCGTCGCCGAGACCGGCGTCGACCCGGCGGCCGACCCTCCGGACGGCCCGACCCGTCCGGATTGGGCGCCGCCCGCGAACCGGTGACGTCGACCCCGCCCCCGCCCCGCCCGGAGGTCCCGATGACCGCTCCCGTCACCGTCCTGCTCGGCGCCACCGGCGGCGTCGGGGCCGCCACCGCGCGACTGCTCGCCGCGCGCGGCCACCGCCTCCACCTGCTCGGTCGTGACGCCGACCGGCTGGCGGCGCTGGCCGCCGAGGTCGGGGCCGCCGGCACCGCCGTCGTCGACGCCCGTGACGTCGACGCGGTCGGGACGGCCGTCGAGGCCGTCGCCACCGCCGAGGGTCGCCTCGACGGCGCGGCCTCGGTCGTCGGCTCGCTGCTGCTGAAGGCGGCGCACCAGACGTCGGCCGAGGAGTGGGCCGAGGTGCTCGCGGTGAACCTCACGTCGGCGTTCGCCCTGCTGCGCGCGGCCGCCCCGCGCATGCGCGGCACCGGTGGCTCGATCGTGCTGACCTCCACGGCCGTCGTCCGGACGGGCATGGCGAACCACGAGGCGATCGCCGCCGCGAAGGGCGGGGTCGAGGGGATGGTCCGCACGGCGGCCGCGACGTACGGCGGGACCGGCGTCCGCGTCAACGCCGTCGCGCCCGGACTGACCCGGACCCCGTTGACGGCCCGCATCACCGCGAACGAGGCCCAGGCCGCGGCCTCGGCCCAGCTGCACGTGCTCGGCCGCATCGGTGAGCCCGAGGACGTCGCCGGCGCGCTCGCGTGGCTGCTCGACCCGGCGACCACGTGGGTGACCGGGCAGGTCCTCGGCGTCGACGGCGGACTGGGGTCCGCCCGCCCCCGCGCGCGGGCCTGACGCCGGGCCCGACGCCCGGACGGATCAGCCGGGCAGCGTCGCCGCGTCGACGTGGTGCACGGTCCGGCCGGCCGCCCGGAGCGCGGCGAGGTCGCCGGCCGCCTGGGCCCGCTTCAGGGCCGAGAAGCCGTACGGCGCCCCGGGCACGTCGGCGTCCTGGGGGTCGTCCCCGACGACGACCGCGAACACCCCGCCCGCCGGTCCACCCTTGTGGAGCTGCCCCGTCGAGTGCAGGTACCGCGGCCCGATCCCGAGGGTGACCGGCACGTCGAGCCCACGGGCGAGCCCGCGGCACCGCGCCTCGAGGTCGGCGGCCTCCGTCCCCCCGGGGTCGACGTAGGCGAGCACCGCGAGGTACCGCGCGCCGGGGAGGTCCGCCTCGACCGCACGGAACGCGTCGGCCGGACCCGGACCGGTCCCGTCCCGCAGCGCCGCGGCGGTCGCGGCCTTCGCGGCGGCGACGTCCGGCTGGTCGAAGGGGTCGATGCCGAGGCGCGCGCCGAGGACGGCCGTCGCGAGCATCCAGCGCAGGGCCTCGGCCCCGAGGTCGGGTCCGGCCGGCCGCGGGAGCGTCAGGACGGGGACGTCCGCGGCGGCGAGCCCATCGGCGTCGGCGCCGAGCGCGACGACCATCCGCCGCGGGTCCGGTCGGACGTCGGCCGCGGCCCGCGTCACCACCGGGATGACGCCGCGTCCGTGCTTGCCGGTCGACTCCGCGACGAGCTGCTCGATCCACGCCGCGAAGGGCTCGACGCCGGGCGGGACGAGCAGGTGCAGGACGTCGCGACCGGCGGCGGCCCCCGCGGCGAGGAAGGCGGCGAGGCCGGCCGGCCCGTCGGGGTCCGCCGGGTCCGCCACCGCGCGCCGGCGCAGCGCCGTCGCCCCCGCGACGAGCGCCGCGACGTCGACGCCGAGGAGTGCCGCCGGGAGGAGTCCGAAGGGGCTCAGCGCCGAGTACCGACCGCCGACGTCGGGGTCACCCGGGACGACGCCCCGCCAGCCCTCGGCCCGGGCGCGGACCTCCAGCGGTGAGCCCGGATCGGTCACGGCGACGAGGCGGTGCGCGGCGTCGTCGCCGCGCGCGTCGCCGAGACGGGCCCGGTACCGGGCCAGGTGCGCCAGCGTCTCGACGGTCGTCCCGGACTTCGACGCGGCGACGAGGAGCGCCGAGGACCACGGGACCTCGCGCTCGACGCGGAGCACCGCGGCCGGGTCGGTCGAGTCGATCGTGCGGAGCCGCGGCGAGCCGGGCGCCGGTCCGAAGGTCCGGGCCAGCACCTCGGGGAACAGCGAGGAGCCGCCCATCCCCGAGAGCACCACGTCGGTGACGTCCTCGCCGCGCACGTCGGCCGCGAGGCGCGCGATGCCGTCGAGGTGCGCGTCGGCGCGGGCGTCCGAGGCGACCCAGCCGAGCCACCGGCCGGCGTCGGGGGCGGCCGACCAGAGCGAGGGGTCGCGCGCGAGGACGCGGGCGAGGTCGACGGCGACGTCCTCGGGGTCCGGTCCGTGCTCCACGCGGTCCACCCTCCCCGCCGCGGGCCCCGTCGCGCGCACGCCGCAGCGTAACGGCGACGCCGGTCGGCGGGCCGCCCGCGTTAGGGTCCGCGCCGTCGGCGGCCGCGCCCGTCGCGACCGAGCCGGGGGGTCCCGTGCCGCATCGTCACCCCGTCGGCCCGGACCTCCCCGGCGGGCTCCGGCCCGGCGGTCGCATCGCGTCCTGGGAGGGGCGCGCGCCGGACCTCGTCGCGGTGGACGTCGACGGCACGCTGCTGGCCGCGACGTCCGAACCCTCCCCCCGCGTCCTCACGGCCCTGCGGGCCCTCGTCGCCGACGGCGCCGCGGTCGGCGTCGCGACGGGTCGGATGCCGGCCGCGGTCGCGCCCCTGCTCGCCGCGGCGGGACTGCCCGGCCCCCACGTCGTGCACAACGGTGCCGCCGTCGTCGCCGGTGACGGCGCGGTGCTGCGGTCCTGGACGCTGACCGACGCGCAGGTCGCGGCGCTGCTCGACCTCGGACGGGGGCGGGACGACCTGCTCGTGGAGGTGTACGCCGCGGACGCGTACCGCGTCGGGCGTCGGGACCCGCGCTCGGCACAGCACACGGCGCTGCTCGGCGTCGGTCCCACGGGGACGATCGACGTCCCCGGGGACCTCGGGGCACCGGCCGTCAAGGCGGTGGTGCTGGCGTTCACCCCGGCCGCGGAGGCGGACGCGGTCACCCGCGCGACCGCGCTCGGCCTGGCGACCGGCGCCGCGTCGGCGCCGACCGTCCCGGGGGTGCGGTTCGTCAACGTCACGCACGGCGACACCGACAAGGGGGCCGGGGTGTCGGCGGCGGCGACGGCGCTGGGCGTGGTGCCCGGAGCGGTCGCGGTCCTCGGTGATGAGACGAACGACCTGCCGGCCCTCGCGGCGGCCGGGACCGCGATCGCGATGGGCGACGCCGCCCCGGACGTCGTCGCGGCCGCGCACCTCGTCGCCCCGACGTTCGCCGACGACGGCGCCGCCGTCGCGCTGGACGCGCTGCGGGGCCTCCGCGCGGCGGCTCAGGCCGAGCCGGGCACCTGGTAGTTCGGCGCCTCGTGCACGACCTCGAGGTCGTGCACGTGCGACTCCCGCGAACCGGCGGCGGTCTGGCGCACGAACCGCGCCCGCTCCCGCAGCGCCGCGAGGTCCGGGGCGCCGACGTACCCCATCCCCGAGCGCAGCCCGCCCTCGAGCTGCTCGGTGACCTCGCTGACCGCACCGCGGTACGGCAGGAGCCCCGAGACGCCCTCGGGGACGAGCTTCACCGGCGGTCGCGCGCCGTCGGCGCCGCGGACGCCCTCGCCCTGGAAGTACCGGTCCGCCGAGCCGGCCCGCATCGCGTCGATCGAGCCCATCCCCCGGTACTCCTTGTACCGACGGCCGCCGACGAGGACCAGCTCGCCCGGGGACTCGTCGGTCCCGGCGAGGAGGTTGCCGACCATCACGGCGGACGCACCGGCGGCCAGCGCCTTCACGATGTCGCCCGAGCTGCGAAGCCCGCCGTCGGCGATGACCGCGGCGCCGAGCTCGCGACCGACCTCGGCGGCCTCGCGGACGGCGGTGAACTGCGGGACGCCGACACCGGTGACGACGCGGGTGGTGCAGATCGAGCCCGGCCCGACCCCGACCTTCACGACGTCCGCACCGTGGTCGACGCAGGCGCGGACCCCGTCACCGGTCGCCACGTTCCCGACCATCAGCACGACGTCCGGATGGCGGTCCCGGAGCTTCGCCGCGAACTCCAGCACCCCGGCCGAGTGACCGTGGGCGCTGTCGATCGCGAGCAGGTCGACGCCGGCCCCGACCAGCGCGGCCGCGCGCTCCTCGCCGTCGCCGCCGGTCCCGGTCGCGGCGGCGCAGAGCAGCCGCCCCCGGTCGTCCTTCGCGGACCGCGGGTACCGGCGCACCTTCTCGACGTCCTTGAACGTGAACATCCCGACGAGGCGCCCGTCCTCGGCCACGATCGGGAGCTTCTCGACCCGGTGCACCTGCATCCGGTCGCGCGCGTCCTCGAGCGACATCCCGGGGTCACCGGCGACGAGCCCCTCGCCCGTCATGTGGTCACGGACGAGGGACTCTGCCGGAGCGCCGAGCCGCAGGTCGCGGTTGGTCACGATGCCGACCAGGCGGTGCGCGTCGTCCACCACGGGGAAGCCCGAGACCCGGTACCGGACCATCAGCTCGTGGGCGCGACCGACCGTGTCGTCGGGACGGAGCGTGACCGGGTCGGTGATGAACCCCGACTCGGAGCGCTTCACCGCCTCGACCATCGCGGCCTGCGCCTCGACCGGGACGTTCTTGTGGATGACGCCGAGCCCGCCCTGACGCGCCAGCGCGATCGCCATCTCGGCCTCGGTGACGCGGTCCATCGCGGCCGAGAGGACCGGCAGCTCGAGCAGGACGCGCTCGTGCAGGCGCGACCGGATCGCGACGTCGCGCGGGAGGACCGACGACGGCCCCGGCAGGAGCAGGACGTCGTCGTAGCTGAGCGCCTCGGGGATGGTCACCGGCCCGCTCAGGCGTCGACGCCGAGCTCGGCCAGCGCGGCCCGCCAGCGCTGCTGGTCCCTGGCCTCGGGGATCGGGTTCCGCTCGCTGAACCGGACGATCCCCTCCTTGTCGACGAGGAACGTCCCGCGCAGGGCGAGGCCGGTCGCGTCGTCGAACACCCCGTACGCGCTGGCGACGGCGCCGTGCGGCCAGGAGTCGCTGAGCAGCGGGAAGGTGAACCCCTCGGCGTCCGCCCAGGCCCTCAGCGCGGCCGTCGAGTCCACCGAGACACCGATGGTCTCGACCTCGTCCGAACGGAAGTGGTCGATGGAGTCGCGGAGCTGGCAGAGCTCGCCGGTGCAGACGCCCGAGAACGCCAGCGGGTAGAAGACGATCAGCACGTGCTTGCGCCCCCGGAAGTCCGAGAGCCGGACGGGCGTGCGCGTCTGGTCGTTCAGCTCGAAGTCGGGGGCGGTGTCGCCGGGCGAGAGGGTCATCGCGGCTCCGGAGGGGTCGTCGGACGGGCGGCTCGGCGTGCGGCCGCTGCGGTGGGTCGGACGGTAGTGCGCGACCGCGGCGACGTCCGGCAGGGGCCGCGACGCGCGCGTCGGTACCGTGCCCGCATGGACCGCGACGCGACCTGCGCCCGGCACCCGGGCCGTCCCGCGGTCACGGTCTGCGCGCGGTGCGGCGCCCCGGCCTGCGCCGAGGAGCTGGTCGCGGCCCCCGTCGGGTACCAGTGCGGCGCCTGCGTCGCCGACGCCCCGCCGGTCCGGCGGCTCGGTGAGGCCCGGGCCACCCCGGCGACCCGGGGCCTCGTCGCCGCGATCGTCGGCGTCGCCCTGCTGACCTCGTTCGGCGCCGTCGGGACCCGGGACTTCGCCCTCGTGCCGCTGCTGGTCGCGTCGGAGCCGTGGCGCCTGGTCTCGAGCGCGTTCCTCCACGCCGGCCTCCTCCACCTCGGCTTCAACGCCCTGCTCCTCTGGCAGCTCGGGCAGGTCCTGGAGCCCCGGGTCGGCGCCCGGGGGATGCTCGGCCTCAGCGCCGCCGGGATGGCCGGCGGCGGCCTCGGCGTCGTCGCGCTGGCCTGGCTGACCGTCGCGACGCCGCTCGCGGACGTCCCGGTGCTGGGGTGGGTGCTCGCGACGGGCCCGGCGACCGCGACCGTCGGGGCCTCCGGCGCCGTGTTCGGCCTGATGGGGGCCGTCCTCGGCATCCTCCGCCGCCGGGGGGTCGATCCGCGCACGACCCCGATCGGCGCGTCGGTCTCGTCCCTCGTCGCGATCAACCTCGTGCTGACCTTCGCCGTCCCAGTCATCTCGGTCGGTGGCCACGTCGGCGGCCTCGCCGCCGGATTCGTCGCGGGGCTGACCGTCCCGCCGGCGACGTCGGGCCGCCGCGGCGACACCGCGGCGTGGGGCCTGAGCGCGGCGCTCCTGGTCGTGGCCGTGGTCCTGGCCGGCGACCTCGCGGCCCGGCTGCTCCCGTGACGGCGCCCGGCGCCGCCCCGGCCCTCCGCGCGCTGCTGCGTCCCCGGGCGCTGGTCTCCCACGCGCTCGTGCTCGCCGTCGTCGCCGTCCTCTTCGCGCTCGGACAGTGGCAGGTCGCGCGCCTCGGCGAGGTCCGGGCGCAGAACGCGCTGCTGGCCGAGCGGCTGGCGGCGCCGTCGGCGGACCTGACCGACCTCCTCGCGGCCGGCGTCGCCGTCGCGGACCTCGAGTTCCGCCGCGTCACCGCGACCGGGACGTTCCGGCCCGACGAGGAGGTCCTGCAGCGCAACCGGGTGAACGCCGGCCTGACGGGGCTCGACGTGCTGACCCCGCTGGACCTCGGTGACGGGCGCACGCTCCTGGTCCGACGGGGCTGGGTCCCGCCGGACCTCGACGAGCCCCCGGTCGCGGCCGCGCCGCCGCCGGAGGGTCGGGTCCGGATCGCCGGCGTGCTCGAGGCGTCGGTCGACCAGCCGGCGTTCGGCGCCCGCGACCCCGACGACGGGCGGCTCCCGCGGGTGTTCCACCCGGACACGGCCCGGCTCGACCGGCAGATGACGGGGACGCTGCTGCCCGTCGTCCTCCGGCTCGCGGACCCCGTCGCCGTCGACCCCGAGGGCCTGCCGCGCCCCCCCGGTCCTCCGACCCTCGACGAGGGCAGCCACCGCTCCTACGCCGTCCAGTGGCACCTCTTCGCGGTGCTGGCGCTGATCGCGTACGCCGCGTGGTGGCGACGACGGCTGCGGACGCCCGCCGCCTGAGGCGGGCCGGCCGCCCCGCCCGGCGTCAGGCGGGCCGGGCCAACCGGTGGTGGACGACGCCCCACTCCGTCCCGTCGCGGGCGGCGAACAGCTCCTCGCAGGCGACGAGGAACGTCCGCCAGCGGTGCCACCGCCGCTCCCCCTCGGCCCGCGTCGCCCCGACCGCCAGCTCGGCCACGACCTCGTCGCGCCGGCCCTCGAGGTTCTCCCGCCACGCGGCCAGCGTCCGCGTGTACTGCCGGCCGTCCACGCGCCACGTCTGCAGGTGCGTCAGCGCGTCCATCGCGGCCGGGATGAGGTCCTCCGACGGCATCGTGCCGCCGGTGAAGAAGTGGCGGGCCATCCAGTCGCCGGCCCCGCCCGTCTCGAAGAGGTAGGTGCGGTCGCGGTGGGCGAAGACGTGGACGAACAGCTCGCCACCGGGCCGCAGCCAGCGTGCGATGCGGCGGCCGAGCTCGCGGTGGTTCCGGACGTGCTCGAGCATCTCGACGCTGACGACGCGATCGAACGACCCGAACCCCGGCGGCGTCTCCCCCACGCCGAGCGTCCCGACGTCCGCGGTCACGACGCGGACGTTGTCGAGCCCCCGCTCGTGGGCGGCCGCCGTGATGTGCGCCCGCTGCCGGGTCGAGTTGGAGACCGCGAGGATGCGGGACGACGGGTACCGCTCGGCCATGAACAGGGTCAGCGACCCCCAGCCGCACCCGAGCTCGAGGACGTCCTGCCCGTCCGTCAGCCCGGCCCGACGGCAGGTCAGGTCGAGCATCCGGTCCTCGGCCCCGGCCAGGTCGCCGCCGTGCTCGGGCCACCAGGCGCAGGAGTACTTCAGGCGCGGGCCGAGCATCAGCTCGAACACCCGCGGCGGGACCTCGTAGTGCTGGGTGTTGGCGTCGTCGACCGCGACCGTGACCGGACCGGACCAGAGCCGCTCGCGCAGCGCCGCCTCGCCCGGACCCGACGCCTCGCGCCGGCGACCGAGCAGGCCGCGGATGGCGGCGCGCAGGACCGGGTCGGGCAGCCGCCCCCCGTCGACGACGGCGTCGACGAGCGCCCGCGGATCGCCGACGGTCGCCCGCGCGGCGGACCCGAGGCCCCGGCCGAGCGTCCCCGCCAGAGCCCCGGCCCGGGCCAGCGGTCCGGTCCCGCTCACCACGCCGCCGCCACGTCGGCCTCCCGGAGGGCCACGTGCGGCCCCCCGTACGGCGCGGTGCCGAGCGCGCCGTTCGTGGCCCGCGTCAGGACCAGCTGGAGGTCGTTGAGGTACCGCGCCAGGAACGCGCCCTCGCAGTACGCGAGGTAGAACTCCCAGAGCCGCACGAACGCGTCGTCGAACCCGAGGCGGTGCACGTCGTCGAGGCGGCCGAGGAACCGCTCGCGCCAGTGGCGCAGCGTCTCGGCGTACTGGGGCCCGAGGTTCTCGAGGTCCTCGACGAACAGGCGCGAGCGGCGGGTCATCGCCCGGGCCATCGAGGTCAGCGAGGGCAGGTGCCCTCCGGGGAAGATCGCGCGCTGGATGAAGTCGGGGCGACGCCGGTACGCCCGCTCGCGCTGGTCGGGCAGCGTGATGACCTGCACGACGGCCAGCCCGTCGGGTGCGAGCAGTCGATCCACGGCCCGGAAGTACGTCCCGAGGTAGCGGTGTCCCACGGCCTCGAGCATCTCGATCGAGACGATGCGGTCGAACGTCCCCTCGAGGTGGCGGTAGTCCATCAGCCGCACCTCGATCCGGTCCTGGAGCCCCTCGCGCGCGACCAGGTCGCGGACGTGGGCGTGCTGCGCGTCCGAGAGCGTGACCGCGGTCACGCGGCAGTCGTGCTCGCGCGCGGCGAGGACGGCGAACGCCCCCCACCCGCACCCGATCTCGAGGACGCGGAGCCCTGGCTCGAGGCGCGCCTTCGCCGCGAGGTCCGCGAGCTTCGCCCGCTGCGCGTCCTCGAGGGACTGGCCCGGCGCCTCGAACCGGGCGCAGGAGTAGGTCATCGAGTCGTCGAGGAACAGCCGGTACAGCTCGTTCGAGAGGTCGTAGTGCGCGACGATGTTGCGCCGGGCGCGGCCGATGCGGTTCCCGCGGAGCGCGTGCCCGACGCGGTCGACGACGACGTTCCCGACCGCGGCCGGCGTGACGCGGCGGAGCGCCGGCCGGTTCGCGATCAGCAGGCGGATCAGCGACACGAGGTCCGGCGAGGACCACTCGCCGCGGACGTAGGACTCGCCCAGCCCGACCGAGCCGCCCGAGGCCAGCCGCGACCAGAACCACGGGTCGCGGACCTCGACGCGGGCCGCCAGCGGATGGGCGTCCGAGCCGAACCGCAGGACCTCCCCGTCCTCGGCGACGACCTCGAGGGTCCCGACCCGGATCCCGCCCAGCACGGCCACGACCGCCCGCCGCGCCCGCCCCGACCGCCGGGCCGACGCGGGCCGCACCGGGACGTCGGCCCCCGTCTCCGCGACGCTCATCCGCCGTCCTCCCCCGGGGCCCCGTCCGGGCCCCGCTCCGGGTCCGATGATGGCACGCCGCCGCCACGGACGCGGACGGCCCCCGGCGGCGGCGCCGGACGGCGGTGGAACGGCGCCCCCTTGCGCCAGAGGCGCAGCGCGTGGCCGTGGATCGCTCCGAGCGCCGCCAGCGAGACCAACGGGTGCCGGACCAGGGTCGCGGCGACCCCGCGCCCGTCGAGCGGCCGGTGCCGGCCGTCCTGGACCGCGTCGAGGATCGGCCCGTCGGCGTCCGAGACCTCCATGCGGACGAGGACGCGCGGTCCCGGCGGGTCCCCCGGCGGCAGGAACGCGAACCGGTACCCGAGGCCCTCGACGGGGAGGAACGGGGAGACGTGCAGCGCCTTCGTCGCCGCCGCGCGCCACAGGCCGTCCGGGCCCGGCTCCGGCGCGTCGAGGACGTACAGCGACCGGTCCCCGAACGTGCTGGTCACCTCGGCCACGACCATCCCGAGCGTCCCGTCCGGATGATGGGCGAACCACCACGCCACCGGGTTGAAGACGTGCCCGAACGTGCGCGGGTGGCAGAGCACCTGCAGGCGTCCCGCCGGCAGCCGTCCCCCGCGCTCGGCGACGAGCGCGGCCAGGCGCGGGCGCAGGGGGCCCGGCCGGCCGTCGAGGTGGTCACGCGTCCGCAGCGCCATCGGGGCGGCCCGGTCGAGGCCGAACCCCGGGACCTCGCGGTCGAGGCGGTCGAGGTCGTCGACGTCGAGCAGGGCGTGGAACGTCCGGTGCCGCAGCGCGTGCCGGACCGGTCGGTGCCGGCGGTGCCGGACCTCGCCGACGTACAGGGCGGACGCGGTCACGGCCACGCCACGTCGAGGTGGGCCGCGACCCGGACCGCGGACCACAGCCCGTCCTCGTGGAACCCCCACCGCTGCCACGCGCCGGCGAAGAACGTGCCCCGGAGGCCGTTGAGGCGGTCCAGCTCGGGCTGGGTCGCGACGGCGGCCGCGTCGAACGTCGGGTGGGTCACCGCGTCGCGGCGCAGCACCGTCGCCGCGCGCGGCGGCCGGGGCGGGTTGATCGAGACGAGGACCTGCGCCGGCCCCTCGAGCCCCTGCAGTCGGTTCATGAGGTAGTCGAGGCTGGCGCTCGTCGTCGGCGTCCGGCAGTCCTCGACGTGGTAGTTCCAGCTGGCCCACGCCGCCCGCCGCCGGGGCAGCAGCGTGTCGTCGGTGTGGACCCACCGCTCGTTGCGGCTGGCCCGCCACGCGCCGAGCAGCGCGCGCTCGTCGTCGCTCGGATCGGCGAGGACGGCCAGTGACTCGTCGGCGTGCCCCGCCAGCACGACGGCGTCGAACCGCTCGGTCCCGGCGTCGGTGGTGACGTGCGGCCCGTCGGGTCGACGCTCCACGCGCCGGACGGCGGCACCGAGCCGGACCCGGTCGCCGAGCGGCGCGAGGAGCCGTGCGTGGTAGGTCCGCGCGCCGCCGACGACGGTCCGCCAGGCGAGGTGCTGGCGGACGCCGAGCAGCCCGTGGTTCGCGAAGAACGCGACGAGGCTCCGGGTCGGGAAGCCGGCCGCGTCCGCCGTCCCCGACGACCAGATCGCGGCGGCCATCGGCAGCAGGTAGTGGCGCCGGAGCTCGTCGCCGAGCCCGTGGGCGGAGAGGAAGCCGTCGAGCGGACCGTCGTCCAGCGCGCCGGCGCGGTGCGCCCGGTCGGCCAGGCGGTTGAACCGCGCCATGTCGCGGAGCATCCGCCAGTGGCCGGGGTCGAGCAGCCGGTGCGGCTGCGCCAGGACCCCCCGGGCCGAACCGGCGTACTCGAGGTCGCACCGCGCGCAGGTCAGCGACCAGGACATGTCGGACGGCGCGGTCGCGACGCCGAGCTCGTCGAGGAGGCGCGTGAGCAGCGGGTACGTCGTGTCGTTGAGGACGATGAAGCCGGTGTCGACCGGCCGGACGCCGCCGTCCGGCGCCGGGACGTCGAGGGTGTCCGTGTGGCCGCCGGCCCGGGCCTCGCGCTCCAGGAGGACCACGTCGTGCCGGCGGGCGAGGAGCCAGGCGGTCGCGGCCCCGGCGATGCCCGAGCCGACGACCGCGACGCGCATGCCGACCTCCGGCCGCGGGCGCACTGCGCACCCGGCGGGCCCGGCGCGGAGGCTACGGCGGCGGGGCCGGACCCCGGCGCTCGCTAGCGTCCGCCCATGCCCCCGACCGGTCCGTCCCGCCGCGGGCGGGTCCGTCCGGTCGAGGCCGCCGCCCGCCTGCTCGCCGGCCTCGTGCTCTGCGGGACGGGCGTGGCGCTGCTGGTCCGCTCGGGGCTCGGTCTCGGACCGTGGGACGTGCTCCACGAGGGGCTGGCCACGCTGACCGGGCAGCCGATCGGCCGCATGGTCATCGCGGTCGGCGCGGTCGTCCTGCTGGGCTGGCTCCCGCTGCGCCAGCGACCCGGCGTCGGGACGATCTCGAACGTGCTCGTCATCGGGCTGACCGTCGACGCCGTCCTGGCCGTCACCGTCGATCCGGTCGGCCTGCCGCTGCGGATCGCGTACGCGACCGCCTCGGTGCCCCTGATGGGCGTCGGGTCCGGGCTGTACCTGGGGGTGGACCTCGGTCCCGGCCCGCGGGACGGCATCATGACCGGGCTCGCGGCGCGCGGCGTCCCCGTCGCCGTCGCGCGGACCGGGATCGAGCTGTCGGCGCTGGCCGCCGGCTGGCTCCTCGGCGGGACGGTCGGCGTCGGGACCGTGTGGTTCGCCCTCGGGGTCGGCCCGGCCGTGGCATGGGCCCTCCCGCGCCTCCGGGCGTCCTGGCACCGCGACGCGGTCGCCGTCGCGACCGGGGGACCTGCGCCGTCGTGACGCAGCCCGGACCTACCCTCCGGCATCCGCCCCGTACCGTGGCCGCGAACCCACCGCGGTCGGCCCCCGGGGCCGCCGCACCGGGACGACGAGACGAGGGCGAGGCCACATGACGGAGCGGTCCGGATCGGTCGCGACGATGGAGCGGGGCTCGGACGCCACCCTCGAGTGGCTCCGGGCCGAGTTCCCCGAGTGGGACGTCCGCGTCGAGCGGACCTCGACCGGTCACGCCGAGCGCGTGCTCTGGGTCGCCGCCCGCGAGGGGCACCACCCGCAGGCCGAACTCTCCGCCGCGAAGCTGCACTCGCGGCTCGCCGACTACCTCGAGCGCGAGGCCCGGAGGTCGGCCGCCCGCAACTGAGGCGGTCCGTCCCGCAGCCACGGGGGTCGCGGTGTCGGCGCTGACCGAGGACCCCGTCGGACTGCTCCGTGACCTGGTCGGGCAGCTCCGTGGTGCGGACCTGACCTCGCTCGACCTGGCCCTGCTGGTGCTGCTCCTCCTCACGATCCTCGGCGGCCTGCGCGCGGGCCTCGTCGCGCGTGCGACGCGGCTGGCCGGCGTCGCCCTCGGCCTCCTCGCGCTGGGCGTGACCGTCCCGGCGGTCCTCTCGGCGATCGACCCCGATCTGCTCGCCGTCCGGGTCGGCCTCGCCGTCGCGGTCGCGGCGGGAACCGTCGCCGCGGTCACGGCCGCCGTGATGGCGGTGACCGCCCCCGTCCGGGCGGTGCTCCGGCTCGGACCGCTCTCGCTGGTCGACCGGGCGGCCGGGGCGGTCGCGAGCGGCATCGCCGCCGTCCTCGTCGCGTGGCTGCTGGTCCCCGCGGCCGCCGCGATCCCCGGTCGCGTCAGCGCGGAGGTCCGGGCCTCGGCCGTGCTCGGCGCCGTCGACGCGACGCTGCCGCCGCAGCCGGACGTCACCCGGAGCCTCCGGGCGCTCGTCGGCCTGGCCGGCTCGCCCGAGCCCCTGGCCGACCTCCTCCCGACGCCGACGCCGGCCGCACCGCCGCCCGACGGCGCGGGGCTGCTCGACGGGACGGCCGGGTCGACCGGTCTCGCCGCCGCGACGTGGGTCCACGTCGTCGGATGCGGCCGGCTGCAGACGGGGTCGGGGTTCGCCATCGACGCGGACCACGTCGTGACCAACGCCCACGTCGTCGCGGGCGGCCGGGAGCTCTCCATCCGCGACGGCGCCGGCGGCACCCGCGAGGCCGTCGTCGTCGCGTTCGACCCGGGCCGCGACCTCGCGCTGCTCGCCGCCCCCGGGCACGGGCTGACCCCGCTGACCCCGACGGGGGCCGGCGTCGGCGACCTCGCCGTCGTCGTCGGGTACCCGGGCGGGAGCACCGACCCGCGCCCCGCGGCGGCCCGCGTCGACCGGACCGTCCTCGGGGTCGGCCGGGACATCTACGGCGAGGAGGGCGCCGAGCGCGACCTCCTGTTCCTCGCGACCGAGCTGCAGCGCGGCGACTCGGGCGCGCCGGTCGTCGACGCGGACGGCGGACTCGTCGGCGTCGTGTTCGCCGTCAGTCCGGACCGGCCGTCCGTCGCCTACGCCGTCACGGCCGACGAGGTCCGCGAGCTGCTGGCGCTGCCGCGCGCGCCCGGCGAGGCCGGACGCTGCGTCTAGCCGAGCAGGAGGACCACGGCCGCCGCGTGGAGCACCACGGCGAGGATCACGAGCACGTGGAACAGCTCGTGGTACCCGAACCAGCCGGGCAGCACGTCGGGCCGACGCAGCGCCACGATCACCGCACCCGACGTGTAGAGCACCCCGCCGGCGACGATCAGCAGCACGACCGCCACCCCCTCGGCGACCCAGAGCCACGGCAGCAGCAGGACCGGCAGCCACCCGAGCGTGATGTAGACCGAGTTCGAGAGCCCGCGCGGGGGCGCGAACGGCAGCCACTCGAGCAGGACGCCGACCCCGGTCCCGACCGCCGCGCCGATGAGCATCGCCCGGCGGGGCCAGCCGTCCAGCCCCAGCACGGCGATGCCGGCGGCGCTGCCGCCGATCGCGGCGTAGATGCCGCTGTGGTCCAGGCGGAACAGCCGCTCGTGCATGGCCGCGTCCCACCGCCGCAGGTGCAGCAGCGCCGAGCAGGTGAACATCACGGCGACGCCGAACCCGAACAGCGCGACGCCGGCCCGCGCGCGGACCGTGTCCTGCGCCAGCGTCCAGACCACCGCCCCCGGGGCGGCGAGGAGCGCCGCGACGAGGTGCGAGGTGCCGCGGAGGCGGGGGCGCTCGGCCGCGAGGGCCAGCTCGGTGTTCCGGGAGATCCGCAGGTAGGTCCGCGCCATCCCGTCCTCCACCGTCCCGCACCGCCCGTCGGTGGGCCGGGCGGGGCTCGAACCCGCGCACCCTCGATTATGAGTCGAGTGCTCTGACCAGCTGAGCTACCGGCCCCTCGGCGGCGGAGGGTACGGCGCTAGCCTCCGCCGACCCGGCCGTGGACGCTCCCCCGCCGCCGGTCCCACGAGGAGCGACGGTTGAGCCCCCTCCTCGCGCTGGGCGCCAGCCTCGCGTACGGCGTCGCCGACTTCGCGGGGACGCTGGCGACGCGCCGCTCGAACGCGGTGACCGTCGCGATCTCGGTGCAGGCCGTCGGCTTCCTGCTGCTCGCACCGCTGGCGCCGCTGGTGCCCGGCGAGCCCACCCTCGAGGCGCTGCTGCTCGGCGCCGCCGCCGGCGTGATGGGGACCGGCGGCCTCGTGATCTACCTCCGCGGCATGGCCGTCGGTCCGATCGGCGTCGTCAGCCCCCTCGCGGCGGTGACCGGCGCGGCGGTCCCGGTGCTGTGGGGGGCGGGGCTGCTCGGGGAGCGCCTCGAGGGCACGCAGGTCGCGGGCGTCGTGCTCGCGCTGGCCAGCGTCGTCGCGGTGGCCTGGGTCCCCGGTACGCGGCTCAGCACCACGCAGCTGGCCCCGGTCCTCCAGGCGCTCGGCGGCGGGACGATGTTCGGCGCGTTCTTCATCGTCCTCGCGCTGACGCCCGCGTCGTCGGGACTCTGGCCGCTCGTCGGCGCCCGCATCGCGACCGGCGCCGTCGCGTACCCGGTGCTGCGGGCGCTCGTCCGGCCGGCGCCGCTGGGCGGAGCGCGGCGGCACGTGCTCCTGTCCGGCGTGACGGACACCACCGCGAACGTGCTGTTCGTGCTGGCCGCCCGCGGGGGCCTGCTCAGCGTCTCGGCGCTGCTGTCCTCGCTGTACCCCGTCGTCGCCCTGCTGCTGGCGCGCCAGGTCCTGCGCGAGCGACTCGGCCGCCTGCAGACGCTCGGCGTCGCGGCGGCGATGGTCGCGACCGGGCTGCTCGTCGCGGGCTGACACGGACGCGGCTCAGGCCGCCGGCCGCCGGCGCAGCGGACCGCCCTCCCGGTGGCGGACCGTGATGACGATCGGACGCCCGTGGGCGCGCTGGGCGGTCCGACCCGGCACCCGTTCGATCCGACCCGGCGCCCCGGCCAGCCCGTCCGCGACCCAGGCGCAGACCGCGGCGTCGAGGACGTCGTCGGGCGCGGCCTCGGTGTCCCGCGGGAACCGGTGCGGCAGCCGGACGCCGAGACCGCGCAGGACGCGATCGCGCTCCCGGACGCCGGGCCAGCTGCGCTTCCGCGGCAGCGGCCCGCCCGCGACGGTGGCGAACGCGAGCTCGGGATGCACCTCGGTCAGCCGCGTCCCGGCCGCGGCCGCGGCCTCGACCTCGGCCATCTTCGGGACCAGTCGCCAGGCCTGCTGGCTGAGGCCCTGGCCGGTGACACGGACGGCTGCGGCGGAGGCCGCCGCGTGCGTCGTGAGCGCGCCGTCCCGCCACCCCTCGACCACGGTCCGCGGCGCGGTGGAGAACACGCTGGACGCCCGACCCGGCAGCCGCGCGCGCGCCGCGGCGTCGGTGTCCCGGAGCCCGTCGACCAGCCCCACCGGCATGTCGACACCGATCCGGGTGACGCGGCGGTGCGCGAGCGCCGCCGCGACGTCGTCGACAACGGCGACCTCGGACACCGCGCCGTCCACGAGCCAGACGGCGACCCATCCGGTCGGGCAGCCGTCGAGGCCGAGGACGCTCCGCATCGGACGCTCCGGGACGGTGCGGCGGCGCACGCCCGGGGCGCGCGGGGGCCGGTCGCTAGCCTCACCGACCGTAGCGGTCGGTCCCCCCGCCGACCCGGATGCGGGCGGCGCATGACCGCGACCCAGAACGGTCCGACCGGCGCCGACGTGCGCTCGCGCGTCCCGATGACGGCCCGGGGCCTCTCGGACGCGGCGTTCGCCCCCACCGACTGGGGGCTGCTGGCCACGACGGCCGTCGTCTTCGGGTCGTCCTTCCTGTTCATGGAGATCGGCCTGCGCGCCCTCGCGCCGGCCGTCATCACGTTGGCGCGGCTCTCGCTCGGCGCGCTCACGCTGTGGTCCATCCCGCGGACGCGGCGGACGCGGCTGGAACCGGCCGACGCCCGGCGCGCCGCCGCGATCGGCGTGATCTGGCTGGGCATCCCCCTGATGCTGTTCCCCGTCGCGCAGCAGTGGATCGACTCGTCCGTGGCCGGCATGATCAACGGCTCGATGCCGCTCTGGACGGTCCTCTGGACCGCGATCCTCGCGCGGGACCTGCCGCGCCGCTCGCAGACCCTGGGCCTCGGCGTGGGGTTCGTCGGCATCGTCCTCGTCTCGTTCCCCGAGGTCCCGGCCGACGGCCTCGGCGATCCGCTGACGTTCCTCGGCGCGCTCCTCGCGCTGCTCGCCGCGTTCCTCTACGGCCTCTCCGCGACGCTCGTCACCCCGCTGCAGCAGCGGTACGGATCGCTGGCGGTGATGTCGCGGGCGCAGCTCGGCGGCATCGCCGTCGTGCTGCCGTTCGCGCTGGTCGGCCTCGGTGACTCGACCTTCGCCTGGCCGTCGGTCCTCGCCATGCTGCCGCTGGGCGTGCTCGGCAGCGCCGTCGCGTTCGTCGCCGTCGCTACCCTGATCGGTCGGGTCGGCGCCCCGCGCGGCTCGATCGCGATCTACTTCGTCCCGGTCGTCGCCGTCGTCCTCGGCGTCGTCGTCCTCGGTGAGCGGGTCCACCCGCTGGCGCTCGCGGGGTCGGCCCTCGTCATCCTCGGCGCCTGGCTGACCTCGCGCCGCGAGGCCCGGTCATGACCGCGTTCCACCGGGTGCTCGGGACCGTCGTGGTGCTGGCGTTCGTCGTCATCATGGCCTGGGCGCTCGTCCTGTGGCTGCGACGCCGCGACGACCTGCCCGACGGCCTGCGGGCCGTCCAGCACTGGACCGAGAACCTGCTCGTGGTCCAGACGGTCACCGGCCTGATCCTGCTGCTGATCGGGCGGCGCGTCGTCACCGGTATGGACGACGCGTGGCTCCACTACCTCTACGGCTCGCTGTTCCCGCTGATCGCGCTGGTCGGCGGGAGGCTGGCGGCGCTGCGCCGGGACCGCCGCGCCTACCTCGGCCTCGCATGGGGTTCCCTGTTCGCGTTCGGACTGACGCTGCGCGCCGTGCAGACCGCCTGCGCGGCGCCGCTCGGCGACCTGCCCGCCTGTCTGCTCGGCTGATCGGAGGATGAGGATGCGGTTCGGGATCACCTACGACTATCTCTGCCCCTTCGCCCGCAACGCGAACGAGCACGTCGTCGCGGCGCTGCGGGGTGGCGCGGACTGGGACGTGACCTTCGAGCCGTACTCCCTGACCCAGAACAAGGTCGAGGACGGCGAGCCGGCCGTCTGGGACCGCGACGACGCGCTGGCGCAGTCCGGAGTCCTCGCGCTGGCCGTCGCCGAGCTCGTCCGCGCCCGCGACCCCGAGCGGTTCCCGGACGTCCACGTCGAGCTGTTCGCGCTGCGCCACGACCACGGCGAGGATCTGCGGGACCCCGCCCGCGTCCGCGAGGCGCTGGGACGCGCCGGCGCCGACCCGGGGCTGGTCGACGACGCCGCCGCCGGCCTACCGGCCCTGCGCGACGGTCACGCTCGGATGGTCGCCCGCGAGGTCTGGGGCGTGCCGACGTTCCTCGGGTCCGACCGGGCCGTGTTCGTCCGCGTCCTCGACCGGCCCGAGGGCGACGCGGCGCTGGCCCGGCGCCGTGTCGAGCGGATCGTCGAGCTGGTCGAGGGCGAGCCGATGGTCCACGAGTTCAAGCAGGTCGACCTGCCGCGCTGAGCGGGCCCGACCGCACCCGGGCCGGAGCGGGCCCGCGGCTACACTCCGCCGTCCGCCCGCGTCCACGCGGTCGGGACCCTTCCGGGGTAGCTCAACTGGCAGAGCAGTCGGCTGTTAACCGAAAGGTTTGTGGGTTCGAGTCCCACCCCCGGAGCCCCTCCCCGCACCACCCGGGCGCGACCCGCCCGTCAGCCGCCGACGGCGACGGCCGCATCGGGACCCACGACCGCGCCGGCCCAGGCGTCCAGGAGACCCGCGAGCCGGGCGTCGACGATGCGGACCGTGATCTCGACGCGGTCCGCGGAGGCCGCGCCGTGCCGGCGTCCGACGACCACGCGGTCCGCCGGGACCTCGAGCACCCGGGCCAGGTCCGCCCGCCAGCGGTCGATCGCGTCATCCGGTCCGACCCGGGCCGCGACCCGGACCGTCCCGGGCGCCGGGGCCAACCCGGACCGGACGGCGCGGAGGGCGGCGGCGAGGACCGCCGGACGATCGTCGATCAGCGTGACCGCCCGGCCGTCGGCGTCGATGCGCGCGAGCGCGACGGCCAGCCCGATGCCGGCCGCCGATCGCCCGGACCCGAGCCGGATGGGCCCGGCCGCGACCGGCTGCGCCGGGCGCGGGTCGGGGGTCCGGAACGGGACGACCCGCTCACGGGGCACCGCGGCGAGATCCGCCGTCCACGTGGTGACGAGGTCGACGTCGACGCCCATGGCGGCGGCGATCGTCACGGCCCGCATCCCCGAGCGGCGGAGCGCCCGTGCCTGCGCCGGGCGGAGGTCGTCGACCTCCTCCGACGTCGGTGGCGCGGGCGACGCGGCGGGCCGGTCCGGGACGACCCGGAGGCCCGGGACGTCGGCCGGGTCGAGGGCGCGATGGGCGGCGGCGGTCAGGGTGAAGGGCACCGGGGCGTCGCCCTCGTCGTCGAACGGGAGGGCGATCGGGACGGCGCCGTGCACGTCGGTGGTCATGACGTCACCGTACGGAGGGGGTGCGACACGCCCCTCAGGCCCCCTCCGACGCCTCCGGGCCCCCGGCCGGTCCGGCTCCCTCCGGGGCGGGCTCGCGCAGCGCCCTCCGGCGGCGGCCGAGCTCCTGGAGGGCCCGGAGCGCCTCGGCGCGCGCCGTGGCGTCGTCGGCCGCGTCAGCCGCGGCGAGCCGGTCCCGCAGCCCCGCCTCCTCCCCCTCGAGGCGGCGTTCCAGCAGGCGGCTGACGAGGTCACGGACCGCCTCGGCCCGCAGCGCCGGATCGCCGGCCTCGGCCGGGTCCTCCTCCAGCGCGATGGCACGCACGTGACCCCTGACGTCGTCGTCGGCCGCCGCCGCGGCGACGGCGTCGACGGCCGCCCCCGGACCCCCCGCGGCGGCGACGGCCTCCCAGACCGTCCGCGCCACCGGGTGGCGGAACGCCTCGGCCGCGAGCTCGGCCGCCGCGGCCGGCAGCAGCCGCGGCACCTGCAGCACCGCCCGCAGCA
>JAFMLG010000050.1 GCA_017852335.1 Actinomycetota bacterium
GGAACCGCTCCAGGGCCGAACCGTCGTCGAGCAGCCCCGCGGCCTCGGCCGCGGCCTCCTCGGGAGCCCGTCCGACCAGCTCCAGCGCGGCCGCGGCCAGGGCAAGGGCGACCGTCCGCAGGCGCCCTCTCGCCTCCCCCCGGAGCACCTCGACGGCCTCCGCGACGTCGAGGGCGTTCCCGATCGCGTCGCCGAGGGGCTGGGACATGTCGGTGACCAGCGCCCCCGTCCGCCGACCGTGCGCGGTGCCGATGCGCACGCAGAGATCGGCCAGGGCCCGGGCCTCGGCCTCCGACGCCAGGAACGCCCCGTCGCCGACCTTGACGTCGAGCACGATGGTCGAGGCGCCCCCGGCCAGCTTCTTGCTCATCACGCTGGACGCGATGAGCGCGGGCGACGGCACCGTGCCCGTCACGTCCCGCAGCGCGTACAGGCGCTTGTCCGCCGGCACGAGGTCCGCCGTGGCGGCCGCGACGGCCAGGCCGACGCGCTCGACCTGCGCGTGCAGCTCGGCGACGGAGAGCCCGGTCCGGAACCCGGGGATCGCCTCGATCTTGTCGAGGGTGCCGCCCGTGTGCCCGAGCCCCCGTCCCGACAGCTTGGCGACGCGGCACCCGGCCGCGGCGAGGATGGGCGCGACCACCAGCGTCGTCGTGTCCCCGACCCCGCCCGTGGAGTGCTTGTCCACCGTCGGGCCCGTCAGGTCCGAGAGGTCGACCGAGTCCCCCGAGGCGAGCAGGACGTCGGTCAGCGCGACGGCCTCGGCCTCGGTGAAGCCTCGGAGGACGCCCGCCATCAGGAAGGCGCTCATCTGCGCGTCGTCGACCGCGCCGGAGAGGAACCGGGTGACCAGCCCGCGGAACTCGTCGGGGGTCAGCTCACCGCCGTCGCGCTTCCGCGCGATCAGCAGCGGTGCGGGCGTGGCGTCGACGTCCATGCGACCTCCGGGACCGTGATGGTACGACCGCGTCAAGCGCGCGGATGCGCGCGGGCGTAGACCTCCCGCATCGCGCCCCGGCTGACCAGCGTGTAGACCTGCGTCGTCGTGACGCTGGCGTGCCCGAGCAGCTCCTGGACCTCCCGGACGTCGGCCCCCCCGTCGAGGAGGTGCGTCGCGAACGAGTGGCGCAGCGAGTGCGGCGTCACCACGGCCGTGACCCCGGCCGCGCGCACGTGCCCGCGCATCGCCCCCCACAGCCCCTGCCGCGTCAGGCGGCCGCCACGACGGTTCACGAGGAGCGCCGGGCCGGCCGGGGACCGGGCCGGGCGCCCCCGCGTCAGCCACGCGTCGACGGCGTCCGCGGCCGGGGCGCCGAACGGGACGATGCGCTCGCGGTCGCCCTTGCCGAGGACGCGGACCGTCCGCTCCGTGCGGTCGACGTCGTCCACGTCCAGCCCGACCAGCTCCGAGACGCGCAGTCCGGCGCCGTACAGCAGCTCGAGCGCCGCCCGGTCCCGCAGCCCCTCGGGGGTCGACGTCGGGGGCGCGTCGAGCAGCCGCAGGACGTCCTCGAGGGCGAGGGCGCGCGGCAGCGACCGCCCGACGCCGGCCGCCGGCAGGTCGGCCGCCGGATCCGTCGCGGCACCGTCGTCGGCGTGCCGGAAGCGGTGCAGCCCCCGCACCGCGACGATCGTCCGGGCCACGGTCCGCGGTGCGAGGGCACCGCCGTCGGGTCGCCGCACGGCCCGGAGCCAGCCGGTGAAGGCCTCGAGGTCCTCCGGCGTCACCGCGTCGAGATCCGTCAGTCCGCGTTCGGCGAGGAACGTCGCGTACCGCCGCAGGTCGCGCCGGTAGGCCGCCACCGTCGCGGCGGCGAGGCCCCGCTCGACCCGGAGGGACCGCAGGAAGCGGGCGACGGCGGCGCCGTGCGGGTCGTCGCGGTCGGCGCTCACGCCGACGGGGCGCCGTCCGGACCGAGGACGGCCGCCGCACGGAGCACGCCGACGACGGTCTTCGCATCGGTGAGGTCGCCGGCCAGCGCCAGCGCGACCAGATCGGTGAGGGGCCGCCAGTGCAGCCGCATCGCCGCCTCCTCGGCCCTCGGCACGAAGCCGGGCGGGGGCGGCGCCGCGGTCAGACCCGTCGCCAGGAACAGCGTCGTCCCCTCGTCGCTCCAGCCCGCCGAGTTCCAGATGCGACCGAGCGGACGCAGCTCGGCCGCGGCCAGCCCGGCCTCCTCGGCCAGCTCGCGCCGGGCCGCGACGTCCGCCGCCTCGCCGGGGACGTCGAGGGTGCCGGCGGGGATCTCGAGCAGGTCGCCCCGCGTCGGATGCCGGTACTGCTCGAGGACCGCGGCGCGCCGGCGGTCGTCGACCGCGACGATCGCGACGGCGTCGTCGTGCTCGACGACCTCGCGGTCGAAGGAGGCCCCGTCCGCGCCGACCAGCGTGTCGACCCGGACCGAGGACCGGGCGCGCAGCAGCGAGCGCGAGGCGAGCACGCGGAACGCGTCCCCGGGGACGGACCCGGGTCCGGCGCCGGTCCCGCTCACGGGGCGGCCGCGACCCCGACCGCGTCCGACCCGCGGGCCGAGGCGACGTCGACCGGGAGGGTCCCGAGGGCCTCGCGCCGGTGCCGGACGGCGGCCCCGACGACGCCCACGAACAGCGGGTGGGGACGCGTCGGACGGGACCGCAGCTCGGGATGCGCCTGCGTCGCGACGAAGAACGGATGATCGGGCAGCTCGAGGAACTCGACCAGCGCACCGTCCGGCGACGTCCCCGACCAGCGCAGCCCCGCGGCGGCGAGCCGATCCCGGTAGACGTTGCTGACCTCGAAGCGGTGCCGGTGCCGCTCGGTGACCTCGGTGGCGCCGTAGAGCCCGGCGACGACGGAGCCGGCCTCGAGCCGGGCCGGGTACGAGCCCAGGCGCATCGTCCCGCCCTTCTCGGTGACGTCCCGCTGCGAGTCCATCAGGTCGATGACCGCGTGGGGGGCCGCCGGGTCGAACTCGCGCGAGTGCGCGCCGTCCAGCCCGGCCACGTCACGGGCGAACTCGATCACCGCGCACTGCAGTCCGAGGCAGAGCCCGAGGAACGGGACCCCGGACTCCCGCGCGTGGCGGATGGCGGCGACCTTCCCGTCGACGCCGCGGACCCCGAAGCCTCCGGGCACGACGATCGCGTCGACCCCGTCGAGCAGGTCCATCCGGTCGCCGTCCGCGAGGTCGTCCGAGGCCACCCACCGGACCTCGACGTCGACGCCGTGGTGGATCCCGCCGTGCCGAAGGGCCTCGACGACCGAGAGGTACGCGTCCGGCAGGTCGACGTACTTGCCCACGACGGCGACGACGACGCGCTCCTCGGCGCTGGTGGCGCGGGCGGCGATCGTCCGCCACGCCGTCAGGTCGGGCTCGGGTGCGGTCATCCCCAGGCGGTCGAGGACGACCGCGTCCAGTCCCTCGTCGTGCATCGCCAGCGGCACCTCGTACAGGGACGGCTGGTCCAGCGCGGCGATGACGGCGTCGGGGGCGACGTCGCACTGCAGCGCGACCTTCTCGCGGAGCCCGTTCTCGAGCGGTCGGTCGGCGCGGAGGACCAGCACGTCGGGCTGGATGCCGATGGACCGCAGCTCACGGACCGAGTGCTGGGCCGGCTTCGTCTTCAGCTCGCCCGAGGCGGCGATGTACGGCACCAGGGCGCAGTGCACGTACACGAGGTTCTCCCGGCCGAGGTCGTGCCGCATCTGGCGGATCGCCTCGAGGAACGGCAGGCCCTCGATGTCCCCGACCGTGCCGCCGACCTCGGTGATGACGACGTCGACGCCGCCGGGGACGGCCGCCTCCACCGCCAGGATCCGGGCCTTGATCTCGTCGGTGACGTGCGGGATGACCTGGACCGTCTTCCCGAGGTAGTCCCCCCGGCGCTCCTTCGAGATGACCGAGGACCAGACCTGGCCCGAGGAGACGGACGAGCCGCGGCCGAGGTTCTCGTCGATGAACCGCTCGTAGTGGCCGAGGTCGAGGTCCGTCTCGCCGCCGTCCTCGGTGACGAAGACCTCGCCGTGCTCGAACGGGTTCATCGTGCCCGGGTCGACGTTCAGGTACGGGTCGAGCTTCAGAATGGTGACCCGGAGCCCGCGGGCCTTCAGCAGGCGTCCGAGCGAGGCGGCCGTGATGCCCTTGCCGAGCGCCGAGGCGACCCCGCCGGTGATGAAGACGTGGCGGGCGCCGCCGCCGGCCCGGTCGCTGCGTCGCGGCGCTCCGCCCACGGCGACCTCCGGCTCGACCGGGGTGACGTCCCGGTGCGGGCCGCGGCTGCGGCCCATCGGACGGTAGCGCCGTCGTCCGGTGCGGCCAACGAACCCTCGCCGGTCAGGCGCGGGCCGCGTCCCCGCGCCGCGCGCGTGCGGCCGCCAGCAGACCGGCGGCGTGCTCGAGCCCCTTCTCGGCGGTCGCCTCCCCGCCGAGCATGCGGGACAGCTCCCGGACGCGGTCGTCCTCGGCGACCTCGCGGACCAGCGTCACGGTCCGGCCGTCCCGGACGACCTTCTCGACCACGTGGTGGACGTCGGCGTACGCGGCGACCTGCGCCAGATGGGTGACGCAGAGGACCTGACGGGGACGGTCCGCGCCGACGGCGAGCCGGGCCAGCTTCTCCCCGACCGCCAGCGCCGTCGTCCCGCCCACGCCCGCGTCCACCTCGTCGAAGACGAGCACGGCGGCCTCGTCCACCTCCGCCAGCGCGACCTCGAGGGCCAGCGCGACCCGGGACCGCTCCCCGCCGGAGGCCCCGTCACCCAGCCGCACGGCCGGCTCGCCCGGGTTGGCGGCGAGGAGGAACGCGACGTCGTCGAGTCCGGACGGGCCCGGACCGTCGGCGGCCGGCGTCACCTCGACGTGCAGGGCCGCGTGCCCGAGGCCGAGGTCCGAGAGGTGCCCGGCGACCTGGGCGGTCAGGGCCTCCGCCGCCGCGCGGCGCCCGGCGGTCACGGCCGCCCCGGCGGTCCCGACCGCCGCGCGGGCGTCCGCCTCGGCCGCGTCGAGACCACCGGCGTCCGCCTCGAGGGCCTCGAGGTCGGCGAGCTCGGCCGCGACCGCGTCGTGGTGCGCGAGGACGTCGCCCGGTGTGGCGCCGTACCGGCGCATCAGGGCCGTGAGGTCCCGCTTGCGCAGCTGGAGCGCGTCCAGCCGGGCCGGGTCCGCCTCGACGTCCGCGGCGAGCGACGCGAGGTCGGCGGCCAGCTCGGAGGCCTCCCGGACCAGCCCCGCCGCGCGGTCGGCCAGCCCGGCCAGCTCGTCGTCCGCCGCGGGGAGGCGGCGCAGCGCCGCGGCCGCGCGCCCGAGGGGCTCCCCCGCCCCGTCGGCCCCGACCCCGGCGGCGGCCGCCCCGAGCGTCGCGCGCAGCTCGTCGGCGTGCATCAGCCGGTCGAGGTCGGCGTCGATCCGACCGTCGCGGTCGGGGTCGATGGCGAGCGCGGCGATCTCGTCACGCTCCGCGCGGAGGGTCTCCATGCGTCGGGCCCGCTCGCGCGCATCGGTCGCGAGGGCCTCGCGCCGCCCCCGGACCGCCACCCACGCGGCGTACGCCGCGCCGTAGGCGTCGAGGGCCGCCGCGTGCGCCGCGCCGGCGGTCCGGTCGAGGAGCCGCCGCTGCAGCGCCGGCCGCTCGATCCGACGGTGCTCGTCCTGTCCGTGCACCTCGACGTGCGGGCCGAGCAGCGCGCGGAGCGTCCCGACGGTGGCCAGCCGCCCCCCGACGCGGACGCGGGCGCGGCCGTCGCGCGGGACCTCGCGGACGAGGGTCAGGACCCCGTCCTCGGCGAGGTCCCACCCCGGACCGTCGGCCTCCGCCCCGTCGTCCTGCGACCCCGGGGCGGGCGCCGCGACGACCGCCTCGACGAGGGCGGCGTCCTCGCCGCTGCGGACCAGGTCCGACGAGGCCCGCCCCCCGAGCAGCAGGCCGAGGGCCGTGACGACGAGCGTCTTCCCGGCCCCGGTCTCGCCGGTCACGACCGTCAGACCGGGGGCGAGGCGGAGCGTGACGTCCTCGAGGACGCCCAGGCCCCGGATGTGCAGCTCCTCGATCACCGGCTCCCCCGGGCGCTCGGGAGGCGGTCGGGACCGCCGCGGCGCGAGGCTATCGCCGCCCCCCACCGCGGCCCGGGCCCCGTCCACAGGGCGGTCCGGGCGGGTCGTGCCCCGGCCGGCCGGTGTCAGCCCAGTCGGAACGTCCGCCGGACGCGACCGAAGAAGTCGGCCGGCCCGATCCGGAGCATCCGGACCGGTCGACCGCCGCCCCGGATCTCGACGGCGCCGCCGGGCGGCAGATGGATCGCGTCCGTCCCGTCCGCCGAGACCAGTCCCCCGTCCTGGTCCCGGGGCAGGTCGACGCGGACCACGTCCTCGGGCCGGGCGACGACCGTCCGGTCGAAGAGCGAGTGGGGTGCGACCGGTACGACGAGGGTGGCCTCGAGGGTCGGCGCGACGATCGGCCCGCCGGCGCTGAGCGCGTACGCGGTCGAGCCGGTCGCGGTCGCGACGATGAGGGCGTCCGCCGCGAGGCTCGCGAACGGCGTCCCGGCGATGCTGACCTCGAGCCGGACCAGCCGCTCCCGCGCGACCTTCTCGACGGCGACCTCGTTCAGTGCCCACGCGCGGCTGATGACGGTGCCGTCGGCGTCCAGCGCCGTCGCCTCGAGGGTCGGCCGGGGCTCGACGGTCCCGCCGCCGGCCAGGATCGCCCCGAGGTCCCGCGCGAGGTCCGACGGGTCCACCTCGGCGAGGAACCCCAGCCGCCCCACGTTCACCCCGACGATCGGCGCGTCGTGCTCGCGCGCCAGTCGGGCGGCCCGGAGGAACGTGCCGTCGCCGCCGAGCGAGACGACGAGATCCGCCGCCGGCGCCGGCCCGTCCGGCCCGTCGGCGGTGACGACGACGGCCGCGTGTCCGGCCGCGAGGACGATCGCCTCGGCCTCGGCCGCGACCTCGGTGGCCCGGGGGCGGTCCGGATGGACGACGAGCGCGACCCTCATGCGCGGTCCGCCGCGCCGACGACGACGGCCCCGACCGCGGCGGCGATCGCGGCCCGGACCTCCTCGGGCGCCGCCGCCCCGGTCGACCCCGGCGCACCCGGCCGCAGCAGGGCGAGGAACTCGACGTTCCCGGCCGGCCCGCGCAGGGGCGACGGTTCGACGCCGGCGAGGTGCCAGCCGGAGGCCGCCGCCGCCGCGGCGCACCGGTCCAGGGCGTGGTGCCACCCTTCGGCGTCGCGCACGACGCCGCCGCGGGGCAGGGCCTCGCGGCCGACCTCGAACTGGGGCTTGACCAGGACGACCGCCCAGGCGGACGGACCGTCCGGGAGCGCCAGCAGCGTGGGCAGCGCGGTCGCGAGCGAGATGAAGGAGAGATCGGCCACGAGCGCGTCCGGACGACCACCGATCGTGGCGGGATCGAGCGCGCGGACGTTGGTCCGCTCGACGACGGTGACGCGGTCGTCGCGCCGCAGCCGCTCGGCGACCTGGCCGTACCCGACGTCCACGCCGACGACGTGCGCGGCACCGGCCTGCAGGAGGCAGTCGGTGAAGCCCCCGGTCGACATGCCCGCGTCGAGGAGCCGCAGCCCCGCGGGGTCGACGCCGAGCGGCCCGAACGCCTCGAGGGCGCGGGCGAGCTTCTCACCCCCGCGCGAGACGAACCGCGGCGGCGGCCCCCCGACGAGCAGGCGCTGATCGGTGCGGACGAGCGTCGAGGGCTTCCGGACGGGGGCGCCGTCCACCTGCACACGGTTCGCGGCGACCGCCGCCAGGGCCTCCTCGCGCGACCGGACCAGGCCCCGCCGGACCAGCTCCCGATCGACCCGGACGCGCGCCGTGCCGGGCGCCCCCATCCCTACAGCCCGTCCAGCCCGTCGAGCTCGGCCGCGACGCCGGCCTCGACGCGCCGGAGCAGCTCGAGCCGCGCGTCGGCGTCGAGGTCCGGGTCGTCCAGACCCGCCGCCAGCGCGTCCAGCGCCGTCGGGGCGGCCTCGTCCGGCTGCTCGTCCATGGGACCCCCGGTTCGGGAGGCGAGCGTAGCCACGGCGGGACGTGCCGACGCCGGCCGCGAGTAGCGTCCGCGGCGGCGAGGAGGACCTCATGGCCGACGGGGGACCTCCGACGCCCGGAGCCGCCGACCCGATCGTCATCGACACGATGACCGGGGGGCTGACCGGCGTGACCGCCGGCTACCTCCTCCCCGCGCCTCGTCCCGCCCTCGTCGAGTGCGGCCCGGCGCTGACCATCGACGCGACCATCGCGGCCCTCCGGGGTCTCGGCATGGACCCCGACGACCTCGCCTGGCTGGTCGTGACGCACGTCCACCTCGATCACGCCGGCGGTGCCGGGGACCTGCTGGCGGCCTTCCCGCGGGCGACGGTCGTCGTCAGCCCCCGCGGCGCCCGGCACCTCGTCGACCCGGACCGCCTGAACGACTCGGCGCGCCGCGTGTACGGCCCCCTGTTCGACACGGTGTACGGCCCCTGCACCCCGATCGCGGCGGACCGCGTCCTTGCGGCCGATGACGGCCACGTCCTGGATCTCGGTGCGGGCCGGCGCCTCGAGATCCTCGACACGCCGGGGCACGCGAAGCATCACATCGCGGCCTTCGACCCGGATCTCGGGGCCGTCTTCACCGGCGACTCCGTCGGCGTGCGCCTCGAGGGCATGCGGGCGCTCCGCCCCGCGACCCCGCCGGCGGACTTCAACCTGGGGACGATGCTCGACTCGCTGGCCCGGTACCGCGAGCGGGACCCGGCGCACCTGTACCTCGCGCACTACGGCGAGGTGGGTGCGCCGGACGCGGTCCTCGCGGAGGCGGACGACGGCGTCCGCCGGTGGGTCGCCGCGGTCGAGGAGGCCCGCCGGACCGTGCCCGCGCACGAGGACGAACTGGACCACGTCGCCGACCTGCTCCGGCACCGGTTCGCGGAGGACCTCGACCTCGCGCCCGACGCGGCGGAGGACGCCGAGGCGCGCATCGCGCTGCTGAACGACCCGCGCTCGAACGCGGCGGGGATCCTGCGCTACCTGGACCGCCGCGACGCGGGGACGCTCACACCCCTCGGCTGAGGCGCTCGCGCCAGGTCGCGGCCTCGTCGTCCGGCCCGAGCGCGAGCAGCGCGTCCAGCTCCGCGCGGGCCGCTCCGGGCTCGCCGTCCCGTTCCGCCAGCTCGGCCGCGAACCAGTGCCGTCGGGCTCGCGCCTCGTCGCCCGCCCGCGCGGCGACCGCATCCACGCCGGCGAGGACGGACCGCGCGCGCCGGCGGCGACCCGACTCCTCGAGCACCGCCGCGGCGACGATCGCGGCCTCGATCCGGCGCTCCGGATCGGCCGCCTCGTCCTCGACGAGGTCGGTGGCGACGGCGACGGTCTCGTCGGCGCCGCCGCCGGTGGCCCGAAGGCAGTCGGCGACCAGGTGGTTCTGGTCGGTGCGTCCGGCGAGGCGGCGGTAGGCCTGCAGCTCGGTCAGGGCGGCGCGGTACTCCTCGGCCCGGTACAGCGCGATCCCGAGCGCCTCGCGGACCAGGGCCAGACGGGGCGCGAGGTGCTTGGCCCACCGCAGCAGCCGGAGCGCCTCGGCGTGCTCCCCCGCCTCCGACGCCGCCGAACCGAGGTCGAGACAGGCGATCACGTCCCGCGCCCGGCCGCGCGGTGCGACGCGGCGCTCGACCTCCTTGCGGACCGGGGCCGGGAGGTCCGCACGGTGGTCCGCCGGCAGCTCGGGGCGCTCCGGTGCCGCTTGGCGGTCGCCCTCGGAGCGACCGCGGGCCGAGCCGCGCCGGGGCGGGGCGGCGCCGCCGGCCCGCTCGCGCCCGATCGGTTCCCTCGGGGCGGCGGGGGTCTCGGGACCACGACGCCGCGTGCCGCGCTCGTCCGGTTCCTCGGCACGTCGGGACGGCCTGGCGGGGCGGGCGGGGCGGCGACGGTCCACGGGACCCTCCGGACGGTGCGACACGGCGCCGCGACGCGCGGAGCCTAGGAGAACGACGGAGGCCGCCCCCGAGGGGGCGGCCTCCGCTGAAGTGGATCCCGCGGCGTCCTACTCTCCCACCGGGTCGCCCCGGCAGTACCATCGGCGCTGGAGGGCTTAACTTCCGGGTTCGGAATGTGACCGGGTGTGTCCCCTCCGCCATGACCACGGGAAATCGAGTGGGTCATGCGTCCGTCATGCGGGCCGGCGTACCGGCCGTTGTCAGCGTCCACACGGGACGTGACCCGGTGAACTCCATAGCGAGCGCGAGCGCGAACGGCAAGCCCTCGGGCTATTAGTACCGGTCAGCTCCACGTGTCACCACGCTTCCACATCCGGCCTATCGACCCGGTCGTCTTCCGGGGCCCTTACCCCCTCGAGGGGGTGGGTGATCTCATCTCCAGGTGGGCTTCGTGCTTAGATGCCTTCAGCGCTTATCCCGTCCGTACGTAGCCAACCGGCCGTGCCCCTGGCGGGACAACCGGCACACTAGAGGTACGTCCACCCCGGTCCTCTCGTACTAGGGGCGGCTCCTGTCAGATCACCAACGCGCGCAGCGGATAGGGACCGAACTGTCTCACGACGTTCTGAACCCAGCTCGCGTACCGCTTTAACGGGCGAACAGCCCGACCCTTGGGACCTGCTCCAGCCCCAGGATGCGATGAGCCGACATCGAGGTGCCAAACCTTCCCGTCGATATGGACTCTTGGGGAAGATCAGCCTGTTATCCCCGGGGTACCTTTTATCCGTTGAGCGACGGCGCTTCCACATGCCACCGTCGGATCACTAAGCCCGACTTTCGTCCCTGCTCGAGTTGTCACTCTCGCAGTCAAGCTCCCTTATGCCTTTGCACTCGACGACCGATGACCGACCGGTCTGAGGGAACCTTTGGGCGCCTCCGTTACCTTTTAGGAGGCAACCGCCCCAGTTAAACTGCCCACCAGGCACTGTCCCTGATCCGGATCACGGATCGAGGTTAGAGACTCAGCACGTCGAGGGTGGTATTCCAAGGGTGACTCCACCGACACTGGCGTGCCGGGCTCACAGTCTCCCACCTATCCTGCACACGACGTACCAAGCCCCAATACCAAGCTGCAGTAAAGGTCCCGGGGTCTTTCCGTCCTGCTGCGCGTAGCGAGCATCTTTACTCGCGATGCAATTTCGCCGAGTCTCCGGTCGAGACAGTGCCCAAGTCGTTACGCCATTCGTGCAGGTCGGAACTTACCCGACAAGGAATTTCGCTAC